>JAXIOX010000171.1:0-8671 GCA_045403275.1 Burkholderiales bacterium
TTTCGCTGGGTGTGGCGAAGAAGCATGCGGCAAAGTTCCGCTCGGCGAAAGATCTCAAGGGGATGAAAATCGGCGTGACGGCACCGGGATCCAGCACTCATGCGTTCGTCAACCATCTGCTGGCCTCAGTGGGCTTATCCCCCGACGACGTCTCCATCATCGGCGTGGGCTCGGGTCCGGGCGCGGCAGCGGCGATGCAGGCCGGACACCTCGACGCGATTGCCAATATCGAACCCACCATCACGCTGCTGGAAAACTCCGGCACGATCCAGGTCATGGTGGAAACGGTGACGGTGCAGGGCGCGAAGGCCGTGTTCGGAAGTCCCTTGCCGGCGGGATCGCTGTACGCGCGCGAGGAGTACGTCGTGGCCAATCCGAAAACGGTGCAAGCGTTGACCAATGCGATGGTGCGGGCGCTGAGGTGGCTGAACACCGCCTCCGCCGAGGAGGTCGCGAACACCGTACCGCCGGAGTATCTGCTCGGCGACCCGGGGCTGTATCTGTCCGCGCTGCGTAGAATGCGCGAAAGCTACTCGCGGGACGGCTTGTTCCCGCCGGCCGGGGTCGAGGCGCAGTACCAGGTGCTGATCGGTTTCGAGCCCGCAGTCAAGGAGGCGAAAGATCTGAATCCGGCGGATTCGTATACCAACGAATTCGTGCGCAAGGCGCTGGAGAAATACAGATAGCGGATAACAGGACGTCAAATGCTGCGGTGAACGAAAACCAGCCCGCCGACGGCCGACATTGCAAGCCAATCCCATACCCCCACTTGAGCCCTCCCGCGACACGTGATACGGTTTCGTTTCCTATCTGTCAGCCCGGTTCCTATCGGAGTGCCAAAGACGTGCATGAAGTACCCGATAACAATCATAACCATGCTGTTGGCTATTGCGCCCGTCACGGTGCCGGCACAAACTGCTCCCGAGACCGGCAAGGAAATTTTCGAACAAATGTGCGCCGGATGCCACGGCACCTACGGCAACGGCCAGGAAGGGACGAAGAGCGGGTTCGTGCCGCGTATCGGCACGCTCGCCAACAAGGAATACATGGCCTCGGTGCCGGACGACTATCTCAAGATGATCATCAACAAGGGCGGCGCCTACATGGGCAAGATCGCGGCTATGCCCGCCTGGGAGCACAAATTCAACGACGAGCAGGTCGCTGACCTCGTCGCCCATATCCGCACGTTCACGGGATCGGCGGAAGAAAAATAGAGATAAGAAAGATCCAGCCGGTCGAACGGCCAGGATATGCAGGTACGTCGTAACGCAGTTGAAGTGGAATTCTGACGAAGCACGTGCAGGGAATTCTAACCAGGAGGAGGAGTGGAAATGAAAATTCTAAAATATGCAGCAGTAGTCGCGCTTGCGGTGGGGGCCCTTTCCGGTTCCGCATTCGCGCAGGATCGCGCAAAGGCGGAGCCGGGCGGCCCCGCGGGTAAATGGGCTACGCGCACGCCCGTTAAGCCGGACCCGAGCAAGATCAAGGTTCCATCGGGGTACAAGGTCGGGGTGTTCGCTTCCGGCCTCGACACGATCACCTCGATCACGGTCGACAAGCAGGACAATGTCTGGGTCGCCATTTCCGGCAACACCTTCGGCTTTCCGCCCGAAGGCATCGACAAGCCGCATGTGAAGATCTACGACAAGTCCGGCAAGCTGATCAAGGACAACGTCGGCCTGGGCATGTTCAAGTCCTTTGCCCTGAACGAAATCGGCTATTGCGCGGAAAACGGCCGCACCTACGTCGGAGACTACAGCTACGGCGTCTGGGAAATCGACGGCGTTAACGGCACCCCCAAGCTGATCATGAACGAGGTTCCGATCGGTGACCACGCGCTCGGCGGCATCACCTGCCGGGACGGTTGGCTGTACTACGCGGTGGGCGCCCCGACCAATTCGGGCTTTTCCGATCCGAACATCCATGGGTGGACGGATGCGGTCGATCCCTACTGGGAAAAGCGCACGCCCGCGGGCGTTCCCGCGCTGCCGCGCGATCCACCCTGCCGGGATATCGTGCTGACTGGGCTCAACATCCGTGATGGCCAAGGCAATCTCACGGGTGCGTACCTGCCGAAAGGCACCCCTTCCAAGCCGGGTCAGGTGATCAAGGCGCAAAAGCCGTGCGGTGGCGCCATACACAGGGCGAAGCTGAAACCCGACAGCAGCTACACGCGTGACGACTGGGAAGTGTATGCGATGGGGCTGCGCAACTCGTCTGGCGGCGCCTTCGGACCCAAGGGCTCGCGCTTCGAGAATGCGCTCGCGGTCAGCGACAACGGGCATAACGACAAGGGCAATCGCCGCGTCGCCAACGCCTCCGAGAGGCTCTTCATCTTTACCGAGAAGGGGCAGGACGCGGGTTTTCCGGACAAGGATGGCATGAACTTCGTGAACATCAAGCGCTTCGGGCCTGACGTATATCGCGGCAACAATTTCGACAGCACGCGGCCGAACCCCCAGCTGTACATCGGGGACAAACCGTTCATTCCGCAGCTGCCTCCCTATCGGTTCATCGACCATTCGATCGGGATTCGAGGCACTCCGCTCATCGTCGCCAATCCCAACCCCAACGGGTATGTCAACCCGGTGCTGGAATGGGACACCAACAACCCGATGGACGGATTGGCCTGGTCGCCGAAGGCCTTCGGTGCGACGGACACGATTTTCACCGCCGTGTTCGGCATCATCGACAACGGTCCGGAAAGCTTGCGCCCGATGTGGCCGGTGATCGTGAAGATCGAGTTCCTCAACCCGACCGGCATCAAGTGGTCGATCTTCTCCGAGAACATCGAACCCGGGCCCAATGCCTACCAGAAGAAAGAAAACCGGGGCGGGTATGAGCGCACCAACGACGTCGAGTTCAGCATGGATGGCAAGACGATGTACGTTGCGGACTACGGTGAACTCTACGTGAATTACCAGATGGAGTCGCCGTTCTACACGACGCCAAAATCCGCGGTGGTTTGGACCATCACCAAGCAGTAACGCAGGTCAGTTCTTCCCATCCCGGCGGCTGCGGCCGCCGGGATGGGAATTTTTCAAAGCAGATACGTCCGAGCCGGACCGGCTCCTTTTTCGAGGTATGCCCGTCCAGGCAGTTCCCCAGCGCCCATTCCTCATCGACCATGAACTGGTAGGCATCGCCGCAGCGGTTCCACGCTTCGGCGAATCCGGCTTTTCCAATCCAGGCGTCCATAAGCGGACAGATGCGGTCGCTCTCTGCGGGCATCAACGCGACCACTGCATTTCGGGCCGGTAGAATAACCGCCTTTGACCGCGGTTAAGTGCCCACCTGCCGGACCATTCGATCACCTTTCCGCATCCATGCCCAAGCACATTCACGACGCTATCCGTATCCGCGGCGCGCGCCAGAACAATCTCAAGAACCTCGATCTCGATCTGCCGCTGAATGAATTGCTGGTCGTGACCGGCGTGTCCGGTTCGGGCAAGTCGTCGCTGGTGTTCGACACCCTCTATGCCGAGGGCCAACGCCGCTATGTGGAGACCTTCTCGCCTTACGCGCGCCAGTTCCTGGAGCGCATGGATAAGCCCCAGGTGGAACGGATCGAGGGCATTCCACCGGCGATCGCGATCGACCAGACCAACCCGGTGCGCACCTCGCGCTCCACGGTCGGCACCATGACCGAACTTAACGATCATGTGAAACTGCTGTACGCGCGCGCCGCGCAGTTGTTCTGCCGCGGCTGCGGGCGACCGGTGAGGCGCGATTCACCGGATACGATCTTCGAGACTCTGCGGCAGCGGGCAAGCGAAGCCGGCGATCCCCGCCTGATCGTCACCTTTCCGCTTGCCGTACCGAAGAACTTTTCCGAAGCCGAGGTCAAACAGCTCCTGGAGCAGCAGGGCTATACCCGGATTTACTCGCAGCGCAAGAATCTCCTGGAGCTGGTGCAGGACCGCTTGCGCATGTCTTCGGCCGAGCGCCCCCGGGTGATCGAGGCGCTGGAAGCAGCGCTCAGGGTTGGCCAGGGCCGGGTAAATGTCTACGCGCTGCTCGAAGGCGAGAGGCAAGAGGCAAGAGGCGAGAGGGAGGTGGAGGGCCTCGAGCCTCGTGCCTCGGCCCTCGTGCCCGCAGCGCCGTGGCGCTTCTCCACGGCACTGCACTGCGCCGAATGCGACATCCACTACGCCGATCCGACGCCTAATCTTTTTTCTTTCAATTCGCCGCTAGGGGCGTGCGAGACCTGCCGCGGCTTCGGCAGGGTGATCGGCATCGACTTCGGGCTGATCGTTCCCGACGAATCGAAGACGCTCGCGGGCGGCGCGATCAAACCCTGGCAGACGCCGAGTTTCCACGAATGCCAGGACGACATTGAGAAATACGCGAGGAAGCGCGGCATTCCGCTGGACACGTCGTGGCGCGAGCTGAGCGATGCGCACCGGCATTGGGTGCTCGAAGGCGAGCCGGAATGGGTGAGCTGGAGGAAATCCTGGCCCGGCACCTGGTACGGCGTGCGCCGTTTCTTCGATTGGCTCGAAACCAAGAGCTACAAGATGCACATCCGGGTGCTGCTTTCCAAGTACCGCGCCTATACCCCGTGCACCGCCTGCAACGGTGCGCGTCTGAAGCCTGACGCGCTGCTTTGGCGGCTGGGAACTAAGGAAGATGCGGATGACGTACTTCCCGCCGGCAGGCGCTTCATGCCGCGGGGTGTGAAGTGGAGCGATGCGCAGCTCGCAGCGCTGCCTGGGCTGACAGTGCACGACCTGATGCTGCTGCCGATCGACAAGTCCCGGGCATACTTCGGTACGCTGCAACTTCCCGCCCCGTTGGATGAGGCCACGGAACAGTTGCTCGGAGAAATCCGCGCGCGGCTCGACTATCTCGACCGGGTCGGGCTCGGCTATCTGACGCTGGACCGCCAGTCGCGCACACTCTCGGGCGGCGAAGTGCAGCGCATCAATCTCACCACGGCGCTCGGCACCTCGCTCACCAATACGCTGTTCGTGCTGGACGAACCGTCGATCGGCCTGCATCCGCGCGACATGGGCCGGGTGATCGGCGTAATGCAGCGGCTGCGCGATGCGGGCAATTCGCTGGTGGTGGTGGAGCACGATCCGCAGATCATGCTCGAGGCGGACCGCATCCTCGACATCGGCCCCGGACCAGGCGAGCGCGGTGGTGAAGTGGTGTTCTTCGGCACGCCGTCCGAACTTGCGCGCAACGGCAAGTCGCTGACCGGCGATTATCTTTCCGGACGCAAGCGCGCCGACGCGGGCATCGAGCCGGTGCCGATCGATTCCAAAGCGCCGAGGCTCGAGATATTCGGCGCCGCCGAACACAATCTCAAGCGCATCGACGTCGCGATTCCGCTCAATCGCCTGGTCTGCATCACCGGCGTCAGCGGGTCCGGCAAATCAACGCTGATCCAGGACGTGCTCTATGCGGCGCTTCTGAAGCACAAGGGCAAGCCGACCGAGCTACCCGGCGCCCACCGGGCGATTCGCGGACACGAGCGCATTGCCGAGGTGGTGATGGTGGACCAGACCCCGATCGGACGCACCACGCGCTCCAACCCGGCGAGCTACGTGGGCGCCTGGGATCCGATCCGCGCTATTTACGCAAAGGAGCCGGCGGCAAAAGAGCGCGGCTATACCCCCGGCACCTTCAGCTTCAACTCGGGCAACGGCCGCTGTCCGACCTGCGGCGGCAATGGCTTCGAACACGTGGAGATGCAGTTCCTTTCCGACGTTTACCTGCGCTGCCCAGACTGCGACGGCAAGCGATTTCGCGCCGAGGTGCTGGAACTGACCGTCAAGGGTAAGTCGATCGCGGATGTGCTGGACATGACCGTGTCGGAAGCGGCCGTATTTTTCGTCGACCGCCCTGACGTCATCGCACGGTTGCAACCGCTGGTGGATGTGGGTCTGGAGTACATGAAACTCGGCCAGCCGGTGCCGACGCTTTCCGGAGGCGAAGCCCAGCGCCTCAAGCTGGCAAAACACCTTGCCGGAGCAGGCGATTTTCCCGCCTCTCGCCTCACGCCTCACGCCTCGCCGAAAGGTTCCCTGTTTTTGTTTGATGAGCCGACCACCGGCCTGCACTTCGAAGACGTGGCCAAGCTGTTGCGCGCCTTGCGCAAGCTGATGGCGGCCGGCCATTCAGTGGTCGTGATCGAGCACAACCTCGACGTGATTCGTGCGTGCGACTGGATCGTGGATCTCGGCCCCGAGGGTGGCGACGCTGGCGGGGAACTGGTGTGCGCCGGCACGCCGGAGGACGTGAGCCGCAATCCCAAGTCGCACACCGGAGTGGCATTAGCAGGGTATAAGACCGCGCTCGCGTCAATGACCGAGCCACGTGAACCCACCACTGACACAGTCGCGCACGCTTCACGCCTCACGCCTGACGCCTTACGCACGCCGCCTCACGCCTCACGCCTCGCGCCTCACGCCATACATATTCACAATGCGCGCGAGCACAACCTGCAGAACATCGATCTGTCGATACCGCGCGAGCGCTTCACCGTGGTGACCGGTGTGTCCGGCAGCGGTAAGTCCACGCTTGCTTTCGATATCGTCTTCGCTGAAGGTCAGCGCCGCTACCTCGAGTCGCTGAACGCCTATGCCCGCCAGTTCGTGCAGCCGGCCTCGCGTCCGGATGTGGATTCGGTGCGCGGCATCCCGCCGACGGTGGCGATCGAGCAGCGCACCAGCCGTGGCGGGCGCAAGAGTACGGTGGGCACGCTGACCGAGATCCATCATTTCCTGCGGCTGCTGTTCGTGAAACTGGGCGTGCAGCATTGCCCCGACTGCAAGGTGCCGATCGAGCCGCAGAGCGAGCAGGCGATCGTCGCGCGATTGATGCGTGAGTACCGGGGAGTGTGCATCGGCCTGCTTGCGCCGCTGGTGGTGAACCGCAAGGGCGTTTACACCGACCTGGCAAAATGGGCCCGCGGCAAGGGCCATACCCACCTGCGGGTGGATCGTGAGTTCCTGCCGGTGAGCCCGTTCCCGCGCATCGACCGTTTCAAGGAGCACACCATCGAGTTGCCGGTGGCGGACCTCGAAATCCAGCCGGGCAACGAGAACGCGCTGCGCGAGGCGCTCAAGCGTGCACTCGAGTACGGCAAGGGCGTGGCGCACGTTATCGCCCCAGTGGACGCAATCATGAAGTGCGAAGCAATGGTCGAGCAGGTGTTCTCGACCAGGCGCGCCTGCCCCTCCTGCGGTCGCAGCTTCCCCGAGCTCGATCCGCGCCTGTTTTCGTATAACTCGAAGCACGGATGGTGCCCGGGTTGTTACGGCACCGGATTGCAGATTGCCGACGTCGGTTGGGACGAAGAGCGTACCCGCACCGGCGCCGAGGACCATGTCCTCGATTCGTGGATAGAGTGGCTGGAAGTCGACGAGCCCTGTCCGCAATGCGAGGGCAAGCGTCTGAACCGCGAGGCCTTAGCTGTGCTGTGGCGCGAACGTTCGATCGCCGACTACGGCACGCAGCCGGTCGCCGGACTCGCGAGGTTGTTTGCCGGTCTCGAGCTGGCTGGACGCGAGCGGGAAATCGCGCGCGACCTGCTGGCGGAACTCGGCAGCCGTCTCGGCTTCCTCTCGCAAGTCGGACTCGACTATCTCACCCTCGACCGCTCCGCGCCGACGCTGTCCGGGGGCGAGGCGCAACGCATCCGGCTCGCGGCGCAACTTGGTTCGAATCTTCGCGGCGTGTGTTACATCCTCGACGAACCGACCATCGGCCTGCATCCGCGCGATAACCGCATTCTGCTCGATACGCTCGAGAAGCTGCAAAGGAAGGGCAACACGCTGCTGGTCGTCGAGCACGACGAGGACACCATCCGGCGCGCGCATCACGTGGTGGACCTCGGGCCGGGGGCCGGCCGGCTCGGCGGCCGGATCGTGGCGCAGGGCACGATCGCCGATCTCATGAAGTCGCCGGAATCGGTGACCGGCCGCTTTCTCGCGCATCCGCTGCGCCACCCGCTGGTGGCCCGGCGCGAGACCGCGCCCAGGCATCCGGCGCTGGCGGTGGCCGGCGCGCGCATGCACAATCTCAAGAACGTCGACGTGCGAATACCGCTGGCAAGGTTGACCTGCGTGACCGGTGTGTCCGGCAGCGGCAAATCAACCCTGGCGCGCGACGTGCTCCACGACAACATGCGTCAATTGGTTGCCCAGGGGCGGACGCGGACGGCTGCAAATTTTCACGGCTGCAGGCAGATCAGAGGCTGGGAGCAGGTGGGAAGAGTGCTGGAAGTGGACCAGACGCCGATCGGAAAGACGCCGCGCTCCTGCCCGGCAACTTACGTCGGGTTCTGGGACGCGATCCGGAAACTTTTCGCGGCGACCACCGAAGCGCGCATGCGCGGTTTCGAGCCCACCCGGTTCTCGTTCAACACCTCGGGCGGACGCTGCGACGGCTGCGAAGGGCAGGGACTGAAGAAAATAGAAATGAGCTTTCTGCCCGGCGTGAAAGTGACCTGCGAGGTCTGCGGCGGTTCGCGCTTCAACCAGGAAACGCTGGCGGTGCGCTTCAAGGGCAAGTCCATTGGCGAAGTTCTGATGTTGAGCGTGGACGAGGCGGTGGAGTTCTTTTCTGCGCACGCGTCGATCCATCATGCCCTGGGTCTGCTTCAGGACGTGGGACTGGGGTATCTCACCCTTGGCCAGCAGAGCCCGACGTTATCGGGTGG
>JAXIOX010000294.1:0-7671 GCA_045403275.1 Burkholderiales bacterium
CTGTGAGATCCTCGAGTGCCGGCAGATTGGGACCGCGACACGGGACGACGCAACCGATCTCGATGGAATCATTTCCCTCATCTCCCGGCAGGGAGAGAAGGGAAAAACCTGAGCGCGGCGCCGGCGGCCACGTTCGTCCTCAGTTTCGGGCTTCGATAAAACCGGAATCCACCAGCTCATTCAGCAGCGCTTCGTAATCCCGGGCGCCGCGGCTGTCGGGGGAGTGTGCGAACACATCCTTCCTGGAGGCGGGGCTTTCCGCCACGCTGACGTTCTCGGAAATCCTGGTATCGCAGACTTCGTCGCCGTAATGGGCCTTGAGCTCGTCGAAGATCCGGTGCGACATCCTGCGCCGGCCATCGAAGCGGGTAATCACATAGCGCCTTAACACTCGCTTTTTCAGCACGTGCTCGAGTGCCCTGAACGTCTTTTCCACCTGACTGAAGCCCTGCACCGCCAGATAGTCGGCCGAGACCGGAACCAGCACGCGGTCGGACGCGAAGATCGCGCTCAAGCTGAGCACTCCCAGCATCGGGCAGCAATCGAGCACGATCGGCCGTCCGGTATTCAGGTTCTCCTTGATGATGCCGGTGTTGAGGCGGTTCAGGATGTTCGGGCCCTTGCCGAACTGGGTATCCACCTTTGAGAGTTCCACGTGGGCGGGAATGACGAGCCAGCCGCCCAGCGCCGGGCGGATCAACTGGGTGAGCGGCTTGGCGTTCTGGTAGAAACCGAATATCGAATCGTCGGCGTTGCCCACCATGCTGCCGCAAACATAGGAAAGATGTGCCTGCGGGTCGAGGTCGATGGACAGCGGGTTGTAGCCACGACGTGCCAGGGCGGCGGTAAGGTTAAGCGAAGTCGTGGTCTTGCCGACCCCACCCTTTTGATTGAAAACGGCAATTTTGGCCATGGCTGCCCGACGCTGCGCCGCCGGCCTGGATGACCGGCGAGAGTACTCACAATACCAATAAAATCAGCCGCTTGTCAACCCAAGTTAAACTTTTTTTTAACCTCCTTCGGTGGCGTCGACCCAGGCGCGCGAGCGCTTTACCGCCTTGGTCCAGCCGGCCTTGCGCGCAGCCCTTAGCACCGTGGACATCGCCGGCTCGAAACGGCGGTCCAGTTGCCACTGCGCCGCCAGAACGTCGGTGTTTTTCCAGAATCCCACCGCCAGCCCGGCCAGATAGGCGGCGCCCAGTGCGGTTGTTTCGTAGATCTTCGGCCGCACCACAGGTACGCCCAGAACATCGGCCTGGAACTGCATCAAGAGATTGTTCTGCGTCGCGCCGCCGTCCACTCGCAGTTCGGTAACCGCGATGCCGGAGTCGGCGTGCATCGCCTCCAGCACATCCGCGGTCTGGTAGGCGATGGATTCGAGCGTGGCGCGCGCCAGGTGCGCGGCGGTGGTGCCGCGGGACATGCCGACGATGGTGCCGCGCGCATGCGGATCCCAATACGGCGCCCCCAGGCCGGCGAACGCCGGCACCAGATATACGCCGCCAGTATCGGGCACGGAGCGCGCCAGCGCCTCGACTTCCCCGGAAGTGCGGATAATGCCCAGCCCGTCGCGCAGCCATTGCACGGCCGCGCCGGCGATGAACACGCTGCCCTCCAGCGCGTATTCGATGGTTTCGCCGATTTCCCAGGCCACGGTGGTCAGCAGCCGGTTACGCGAATCCACCGGCCTGGCGCCGGTGTGCATGAGCATGAAGCAGCCGGTGCCGTAAGTGTTCTTGACCATCCCGGCTCGGGTGCACTGCTGGCCGAACAGCGCTGCCTGCTGGTCCCCGGCGATGCCGGCGATCGGGAGGCCGCGACCGAAGTGCGCGGAATCGGACTCGGCGCAGATTGCGCTGGAAGCCACGACCTTCGGCAACAACGCGCGCGGCACGCGCAGCAGGCCCAGCAGCTTGTCGTCCCAGTCGCGCGTGTGGATGTTGAACATCATGGTGCGCGAGGCATTACTGACGTCGGTGGCGTGGACGCGTCCTCCGGTGAGCTTCCAGATCAGCCAGGTATCCACCGTTCCGAAGGCCAGAGCGCCCATCTCGGCGCGCGCGCGCGCGCCTTCCACGTGGTCGAGCAGCCAACGCACCTTGGTTCCGGAAAAATAGGCATCGAGCAGCAGCCCGGTGCGCCCGGTGAACAGCGCTTCCACGCCCTGGACGCGCAGTTGCTCGCACAGGCCGGCAGTGCGCCGGTCCTGCCAGACGATGGCGTTGGCGATCGGCCGGCCGGTGGCGCGCTCCCATACCACCGTGGTTTCGCGCTGGTTGGTGATGCCGATCGCGGCGATGTTCTCGGCACTCAGGCCGGCCTGTGCCAGCGCCGCACGCGCAGTGACGAGCTGCGTTGACCAGATCTCATCGGCATCCTGCTCGACCCAGCCGGACTGCGGATAAATCTGCGTGAGTTCCTGCTGCGCGGTGCCGAGCACCTGTCCGGCCTCATCGAATACGATTGCGCGCGAACTGGTCGTGCCCTGATCCAGTGCCAGAATGGCGCTCATCGCTGTGATAAAGTCTGCATCTCGTTTCCCACGCACACATGATGCGCCAACAGTGCGGCATCGGCCAAGCGCGGGACCCTCGAAGAAAAAATGCGCAACAATCTTTTCCTCACCGCGCTTGCGCGCATGGGGTTGCTGCAACCCGGGGAACGCCCCGCCATCACGCCGCTCTCCGGCGGCGTATCTTCGGACATCGTACGAGTGGACCTCGCCGCCGGGCCGATCTGCGTGAAGCGCGCATTGCCGAAACTGAAGGTCGAAGCAGACTGGCAGGCACCGGTTGAGCGCAATCACTACGAAGTGCAGTGGATGCAGATCGCGGGAGACATTATTCCCGCTGCGGTGCCGCGCATCCTCGGCGAAGACCGTGAAACCGGAATGTTCGCGATGCAGTTCCTGGAGCCCGCGAATTATCCGGTGTGGAAGGCGCAACTGCGTGACGGCGAGATCTCCGCCGACACAGCACGCGATGTCGGCCGCTGCGTCGCGGCCATCCACGGCCGCACCGCGGGCAACACCGCACTGGCACTCGCGTTCGCCACCGATCACATCTTCTTTCCGATCCGGCTCGAGCCCTATCTTGCCACCACCGCGAGAAAGCATCCCGACTGCGCGGAGCGCCTCGGCAGCTTGATGCGGGTGACCGGGGCCACCAGGAAAGCATTGGTTCACGGCGACATCAGCCCTAAGAACATCCTGGCCGGACCGGATGGGCCGGTTTTTCTCGACGCCGAGTGCGCCTGGTATGGCGATCCCGCGTTCGACCTCGCGTTCTGCCTCAACCACCTGCTGCTCAAGTGCGTCTGGCGGCCGCGCTGGCAGGCCCGCTACCTGGTCTGTTTCGACGCGCTCGCGCAGGCCTATCTCGCTGGCGTAACCTGGGAATCGCGCACCGACATCGAAACGCGCAGCGCGCACCTGCTGCCGGGACTGTTTCTCGGTCGCGTGGACGGCAAATCACCGGTCGAGTACATCAGCTCCGAAGAAGGGCGCGATCGCGTGCGCCGGGTCGCACGCGCGCTTCTGTCCGGGCCGGTCGACAGACTCGCCGACGTGCGGGCTGCCTGGCAGCGCGACATCGCCACCTGGAACAGCTGAGGCACGACATGCACATCGAACACGTGGCGATCTGGACCCGTGACCTCGAGAAGCTCAAGTCCTTCTACGAGACCTACTTTGCAGTAACCGCCGGTGCCAGGTACGCCAGCACGAAGCGGCCGTTAGAATCCTATTTTCTGAAATTTGCCTCCGGTGCACGCCTGGAACTGATGCGTCTGCCCGATCTCGCCGATGCGGACCGCAGCCGCAGCATCGTCGGGCTCGCGCATCTGGCGCTCTCGACCGGATCGCGCGAGGCCGTGGTCGGGCTCACCCGACGCTTGCGTGCGGATGGATACACGGTCGTGGATGGGCCGAGGGTCACGGGAGACGGCTACTATGAGGCTGTGATCCTCGATCCTGATGGAAATCAGATTGAACTGACGGTCTGAGCCGGACATGACCGATACGACGATCACCAGGGTACATGGCAGGCGGGTGTGGGACTCGCGCGGACGCCCGACCGTGGAAGTGGAAGTTCAACTTGCGGGCGGCGTCACGGGACGAGCAATCGCGCCGGCGGGCGCTTCGCGCGGCTCCAACGAGGCGATGGATCTCCGGGACGGCGGCGCTGTATTCGGCGGAATGGGCGTAACCAAGGCGATCGGGCAGGTAAACAACGAAATTTCCCGGCTGCTGATCGGACGCAACGCGCTGCGGCAGGCCGAGATCGATGACGAGCTTATCGCGCTGGACGGCACTCCCGGCAAGTCACGGCTGGGCGGCAACGCCATGATCGCCACTTCGATGGCGGTACTGCACGCGGCGGCCGGCGCGCACCGTATACCGCTGTACGCCTACCTCGCACAGGGGAAAAGCGTGCGCCTGCCGCTGCCGGAGATTCAGATTTTCGGCGGCGGCGCGCACGCCGGACGGCGCGTGGACATCCAGGATTTCATGGTGATGGCACTGGGCGCACGCAGCTTCGACGACGCGATCGCGATGACGGCAGAGGTCTACCGTGCCGCCGGCGAATTGATGAAGGAAGCGGGAAAGTTGCAGGGGGTCGCCGACGAGGGCGGCTTCTGGCCCGCATTCACCTCCAACGAAGAGGCGCTGACCATGCTGATGCGCGCGATCGCGCGCGCCGGCTACCGCCCCGGCGAAGACATCGGCATCTCGCTCGATGTCGCCGCCTCGGAGTTCGGCCGCAACAGACGTTACCGGCTCGCACTGGAGTCCCGCGAACTCGACAGCGACGACCTATGCGAACTGCTGCTCGGCTGGCTTGTGCGCTACCCGATCGTTTCCATCGAAGATCCGCTTGCCGAAGATGATGCCGAAGGCATCAGGAAATTCACCGCTGCCGCTGGAAACCGGATCCAGATCATCGGCGATGATTTTCTGGTCACCAACGCCGCGCGGGTGAAGAACGCCGCCGCCGCCGGCGCCTGCAATGCAGTGCTGATCAAGCCCAATCAGGCCGGCACCGTCACCGAGACCAAGGCCGCGCTCGATGCGGGCAAGCGCGCCGGCTGGGGCACCATCGTCTCAGGCCGCTCGGGCGAGACCGAGGATGTCACCATCGTCCACCTCGCGGTCGGCTGGGATGCCGGCCAGCTCAAGGTGGGATCATTCGCGCGCTCCGAACGCATGGCCAAGTGGAACGAGGCGCTGCGAATCGAAGAGGCGCTCGGCGCCAACGCCGTCTTCGCCGGGCGGACCGTCCTTCCTGCTCAGCGTTGAATACTTCTCACCGATTGAGCGATGCCGGCGACCAATCCGGAACCCACCGAAACCCGAAAACCGATGAACAGACCGGCGCCCGAGAACCGCAACGCCTACCGCCATTTCCAGTCGATCCCCACCCGCTGGATGGACAACGACGTTTACGGCCACGTCAACAACGTCGTCTACTACAGCTACTTCGACACGGTGGTGAACCAGTACCTGATCGAGCAGCGCGCGCTCAAAATCGAGGCCGGCAAGGTCATCGGGCTGGTGGTGGAAACGCAGTGCCAGTATTTCGCTTCGATCACTTTCCCCGAAGTGGTGCACACCGGCCTGAGGGTGGCGAAACTGGGCAACAGCAGCGTACGCTACGAGATCGGGTTATTCCGCAACGAAGAACAGATTGCGTCGGCCCAGGGTTACTTCATTCACGTGTACGTGGACCGCGCTTCGCGCCGCGCCACTTCGTTGCCGGCGGATCTGCGCGCCGCTCTCGAAAAAATCCTTATCTAAACCTTCACCGCAAAGGCGCAAAGGAAACGCAAAGGAAAAACCAGGGGAACAGAAAACAGTGGTCGTGGCCAAAGTGAGAACCGGGGGTAGTGTTCATGGATCAATGACGCGTCCGTCCATACCCCTTCAGCGACATCGGTCAGCCGTTGCGCGGAATCCGTCCCGAAAGCGGGTACTGCGGATCGTTGAATCCCGGCGTGGACGGATGCCCGGGGCGCACCAGTGAATCCACCATCGCCTCGCTTTTGGCGTCGAGCTTGAACTCGAGCGCTTTCAGGTAATCCTGCCAATGCTCGAGCGTACGCGGACCACCGATTACGCTGTCCACGGTGGAATTGTTCAGCACCCAGTTGACCGCGAAATGGCCCGGGCCCATGCCCTTCTTCTCCGCGAAGGCCTTGATCTTCTGCGCGATCGCCAGCGACTCCTCGCGAAATTCGGTCTCCATCATGCGTTTGTCGTTGCGGCCTGCGCGCGTTTCCGCCGGCGGCGCCGCGCCCGGCTGATACTTGCCGGTGAGCACGCCGCGCGCCAGCGGGCTGTAGGGCACCACGCCGATGCCGTAGTACCGGCATGCCGGCAGGATCTCGACCTCCGGCTGCCGGTTCATCGCGTTGTAGTACGGCTGGCAAACTACCGGCTGCGGAATGTTCATCGACCGGCACAGGTGCATGATCTCGGCGATGCGCCAGCCGCGAAAGTTGGACAGGCCGAAGTAGCGGGCCTTGCCGGAACGGATGATGTCGTCCATGGCCCTGACGGCTTCCTCCAACAGCGCATCATCGAAGTCGCGGTGAAGGTAATAGATGTCCACGTAATCGGTACCCAGCCGCCTCAGGCTGGCGTCGATCGCCTGCATCATCCACTTGCGGCCGAGTCCGACGCAATTCGGACCGTCGCCCATGCGGTTGCCAACCTTGGTGGCGAGTACCCAGTAATCGCGCCTGGCGACGATCAGCTTGCCGGTGATGCGCTCCGATTCGCCCTTGGCATACTGATCGGCGGTGTCGATAAAATTCACGCCCGCGTCGAACGCGGAGTCGACGATGCGCGCGGCTTGCTTTTCGTCAGTGCGATCGCCGAACATCATGGTGCCGAGGCAAAGCGGCGAGACTTCGAGACCGCTGTTGCCGAGTTTGCGGTATTCCATTTTTTCCTCCACGGTGGCGCTCTTCCAATGGCGGCGATGATGCCGCAAGCCCACCGCTGGCGCAAACGCACTTGAGGCGGCCGCTGCGGCAATGCTATAAGAGTTCTTCGCCGCAACCGTCGCCGCCATTCAATCCATCATGCCTGCAACGCTTCCCGTCCAAATGCGCGCAATCGAAATCACCACGCCAGGCGGGCCCGAGGTCCTGCGCATCAGCCAGCGTCCGGTCCCGGTTCCCGCTTTCAATGAAGTGCTGATCGAGGTCGCCGCTGCCGGCGTCAACCGCCCCGATGTCCTGCAGCGTAAGGGCGGCTACCCGCCTCCGCCCGGCGCATCCGACATCCCCGGGCTCGAGGTCGCCGGCACCATCGTCGCCGCCGGCGCGGGGGTGAATGAATGGAGACCCGGAGTTCAGGTCTGCGCGCTGGTTACCGGCGGCGGTTACGCCGAATATGTCGCCGCCCCGGCGCCGCAGTGCCTGCCGATTCCGCGTGGGCTCACGCTCATCGAAGCCGCTGGGCTTCCCGAGACCTTCTTCACGGTGTGGGTCAACGTGTTCGAGCGGGCGGGGCTGAAGGGATCGGAGACGCTGCTGATACAGGGAGGATCGAGCGGCATCGGCGTCACCGCGATCCAGATGGCGCGGGCGTTCGGTCATCGCGTGTTCGTTACCGCGGGTTCTGCCGAAAAATGTACCGCATGCACGAAACTGGGCGCGAGCCGCGCG
>JAXIOX010000032.1:0-7895 GCA_045403275.1 Burkholderiales bacterium
TTCCAGCTGTCCGGGACGCCGGTCCGGGTGTTTTTCAAGCAAGGCAGAAACCCTTATGCCGGTCGCAAGAAGACCTAGCAGGTTGTTGAATTTGCCAGAGACCGCCGAGACTCCCGAGAGAAAGACCGAAAAAAATGAACCACCAAGGCACCAAGACACCAAGGAATGCAAATGAGAATCTGGAAATTTTGTCGGTTTTTCTTGGTGCCTTTGTGTCTTGGTGGTGAGAATTGGTTCGACCATAGCGTTATTCAACAGCCTGCTAGTCCCCGTGGAGGGTTTCGCGGGATGGTATTGCGTGCCAAAATCCAGTACAGTTAATAAGGGTCAGAAAAACACAATAAGGAGCTGCCATGGGAGCGAAAGGGCAATTGTTACAAGACCCGTTTTTGAATGCATTGCGCAAGGAGCATGTGCCGGTTTCGATCTACCTCGTCAATGGCATCAAACTGCAGGGACAGATCGAGTCGTTCGATCAATACGTGGTGTTGCTGAAAAACACTGTGACGCAAATGGTGTACAAGCATGCGATATCCACCGTCGTGCCCGCGCGTCCGGTGACCTTGCCTTTGGAGCACGGGTCCGAAGACTGAGTGGTCCCCGCGTCCTCTGTTGTTGCTCTGCCTCATCCACCGTCGCCGCGACAATCAGCCGGCGCGGCGGGATTGCGCGTGCCGTGCCTTTCCTGAAAATACCCGATGCTTGAGCGTCCTCGCGGGGGCGACCGCGCAGTCCTCGTGAACCTCGATTTCGGCAATGTCGATTTCGCCGAGTCGCTGGAGGAAATCCGCCGGCTGGCCGAGAGCGCAGACGTGAAGCCGATCACCGTGGTAAAGGGCAGGCGCCGGCGCCCCGACGCCGCCACGTTCGCCGGCTCCGGCAAGGTCGAGGAAATTGCCGCCGTGGTGCAGTCGACCGGCGCCTCGCTGGTGTTGTTCAATCATGATCTGTCGCCGGGGCAACAGCGCAATCTGGAAAAGCGCTGCAACTGCCGCGTGATCGACCGCACCAGTCTGATTCTCGACATCTTCGCGCAGCGTGCCCGATCGCACGAAGGCAAGCTGCAGGTGGAACTGGCGCAACTCGAACATCTGGCTACGCGGCTGGTCCGGGGCTGGACCCACCTCGAGCGCCAAAAGGGCGGCATCGGCCTGCGTGGCCCTGGAGAAACGCAGCTGGAAACCGACCGCCAGCTGTTGCGCAAGCGGGTAAAGGTCCTCAAGGACAAACTCGCCACTGTGCACAGGCAACGACAGACGCAACGCCGGGCGCGGCTGCGCGGGCCGGCGATGTCAGTGTCGCTGGTCGGTTATACCAACGCCGGCAAATCGACGTTGTTCAACCGGCTTACGGACAGCAACGCCTACGCCGCTGACCAGTTATTCGCCACCCTGGATACAACCTCACGGCGCATCAACGGTGCAAATGGGGCCGCGGTGGTTCTGTCCGACACCGTGGGATTCATCCGCGATCTGCCGCCCGCTCTGGTGGCAGCGTTCAGCGCCACTCTGGAAGAGACGGCGCGCGCCGATCTGCTCCTGCATGTAGTGGACGCCGCCAGCCCGGCGCGCGACGACCAGATCGCGGAAGTGAACAAGGTGCTCGCGGCGATCGGTGCGGCCGCGGTCCCGCAGGTGATGGTCTTCAACAAGATCGATGCGGCCGGACTGGAACCCGGGGTCGAGCGTTCCCAGTATGGTAATATCGCGGCGGTTCGCGTGAGTGCACGCAGCGGTTCCGGCGTCGGTTTCCTGCGTTCCCTGCTGGGCGATCTGCAACAGGCGCATCGCAGCGCCAATGGACTCGCCGCAGCATAGAGAATTTTCCCCGTTTCGCCTGTCTGTCCTAAGAAAGCAAGCATCAATGGCTTTAAATGATCCAAACTGGGGTAAGCGCGGCAACGAAGGCCCGCCCGACCTCGAAGAACTCTGGCGTCGCCTGAACCGGAAACTCGGCTCCCTTTTCGGCGGCAAGGGCGGCGGCAACGCGCCTCAAGGACCGAGCGCGCGCCAGATGGGCGGCGGCTTCGGACTGCTCATCGTCATGGTGCTGCTGGTTTGGCTCGCCAGCGGCTTCTATATCGTGGATGAGGGCCAGCGCGGCGTGGTCCTGCGCTTCGGCAAGTTTCTGGAGACCAATCAGCCGGGCCCGCGCTGGCATCTGCCCTGGCCGGTCGAATCAGTCGAGATCGTCAACGTATCCGAAGTCCGCACCGTGGAAGTCGGGTACCGCAACAACGTGCGTACCAAGGTTCCAAACGAGTCGCTGATGCTGACCGACGACGAAAACATCATCGATCTGCAATTCGCCGTGCAATATATCCGCGCCAATCCGGAAGAGTATCTGTTCCTCAACCGCGATGCCGACCAGGCCGTGATGCAGGTTGCCGAATCGGCGATCCGCGAAGTCGTCGGCAAGAACAAGATGGATTTCGTGCTCAGCGAAGGCCGGGCGCAGGTGGCGGCCAAGGCGCAGGAGGTGATGCAGGTCATTCTCGACCGCTACCAGACCGGCATTTCCATCAGCCAGGTGACGATGCAGAACGCGCAACCGCCCGAGCAGGTGCAGGCGGCATTCGACGATGTCAACAAGGCCAATCAGGACCGCGAGCGCCAGAAAAACGAAGGCCAAGCCTACGCCAACGACGTCGTGCCCAAGGCGCGCGGTACCGCGGCGAGACTGATCCAGGAAGCGGAAGGTTACCGCCAGCGCGTGATCGCCAACGCCGAAGGCGAGGCGTCGCGTTTCCGCCAGATCGTGGCCGAGTACAACAAGGCGCCGGGGGTGACCCGCGACCGCCTCTATCTGGACATGATGCAACAGGTGCTTGCGAACTCGAGCAAGATCGTGGTTGATCAGAAGGCCGGCAGCAATCTGCTGTACCTGCCGCTCGACAAGCTGATGCAACTGAGCGGTTCCGGAAGTGCCGGCGATGTCGGCAAGCCCGCAGTGCCGGAAGTTCCGACGCCGGTTCCCGGCGCCGCGGAAGCGGCGCCGCGCTCGCGCGACGCGTTCCGCAACCGTGACAGGGAGGCGCGATGAGAGCCAGCGTGAGCACGGTGCTGGTCGGCATCGTGGTGGTGCTGATCGTCGCCAGCATGACCCTGTTCACGGTGGATCAGCGCCAGTACGCGATGGTATTCCGCCTCGGCGAGGTGATCAGCGTCAAGACCGAACCGGGCCTGTACGTCAAGATGCCGGTAATCGACAACGCGCGCTTCTTCGACATCCGGGTTCTGACGCTGGATTCGGAGGAGCCTGAGCGATTCCTGACTTCCGAGAACAAGAACGTGCTGGTCGACTCGTTCGTGAAATGGCGCGTCACCGACGTGCGTCAGTACTACGTCAGTGTCGGCGGCGACGAGTTGCGCGCCAACGACCGCCTGAAGAAGACCGTGAACGCAAGTCTGCGCGGCGAGTTCGGCAAGCGCACCGTGCACGAAGTGGTGTCGGGAGAGCGCGACAAGATCATGGAAGTCATGCGCGAAAAAGTCGACGAGGATGCCAGCAAAATCGGCGTCAAGGTGCTGGACGTGCGCCTCAAGCGGGTCGATCTCACGCCGGAAGTCAGCGAAGCCGTGTACCGGCGCATGGAGGCGGAGCGCAAGCGCGTCGCCAACGAGCTGCGTTCCACCGGTTTCGCGGAGGCCGAGAAGATCCGCGCCGATGCCGACCGCGAGCGCGAGGTAATCATTGCACAGGCCTACCGCGACGCGCAGCGCCTCAAGGGTGACGGCGACGCCAAGGCCTCCGTGATCTACGCTCGCGCGTTTCAGCAGAATCCCGAGTTTTACGCCTTCTACCGCAGTCTCGAGGCGTATCGCCAGAGTTTCCGCAACAAGGGCGACCTGCTGATTCTCGAACCGAATTCCGAGTTCTTCAAGTACCTGAAGAATTCCACGGGTCGCAGCGGCAAGTAACAAGCCGCAGTTCGTGAAATCCGTAAAGGGCTGGTCTCGCCGGTTGCGCGATGCGCGGCTGTTTCGCAGCGGGAAAGAGGAGGATGGAAGGCTATACGAGCATCCTGCTGACGGTGATTGCGTTGATGCTGATCATCGAAGGCGTGCTGCCGTTCCTGCTGCCTGCTGTCTGGAGGGACGCGTTTCGGCGGCTTACCGAAATGTCCGACGGCCAGATCCGGTTTGTCGGACTGTCCTCGATGCTTGCCGGCCTGCTGCTGCTTTTCCTGACGAAATAGCCCAACATAGCCGCTTTGGTAATGGCCGGCCGCCGCTCTGGCCGCGATAGTTCGCTTGCAAACGACCATGCAGAAGTGGCTGCTTCCTGAATACATCGAGGACATTCTGCCCGCCGAAGCGGCGCGGGTGGAACGGCTGCGCCGCCGCATCCTCGACCTGTTCTTCTCCCACGGCTACGAGCTGGTGATCCCGCCCATGCTCGAGTACCTCGATTCGCTGCTTACCGGCACCGGCCACGATCTCGATCTCAGGACCTTCAAGCTGGTGGACCAGTTGTCGGGACGGCTGCTGGGTTTGCGAGCCGACATCACGCCGCAGGTGACGCGTATCGACGCGCACCTGCTCAACCGCCAGGGCGTGACCCGGCTGTGCTACAGCGGCACGGTGCTGCACACCCAACCTTCCGGACTGCTGCGCACCCGCGAGCCGCTGCAGATCGGCGCCGAGCTCTACGGCCATGCCGGACTTGAAAGCGACATCGAGATTCAGACGCTGATGCTGCGCGCACTGCAGGCAGCGGGTTTGAAGGGCATCCACCTCGACCTCGGCCACGTCGCGGTGTTTCGCGCACTGGTAACGCGCGCCTCCGTTGCCCCGGAGCAGGAGGCGGAGCTGTTCCGGGTGCTGCAGGCGAAGGACGTGCCGGCACTGCGCGAGCTATCGGCGGGACTCGATGCCAAGACGCGCGAGGCCTTGTTGTTTCTGCCCCAGCTCTACGGGGGGGCAGAAGTGCTTGCGGCTGCGCGCCGACGCCTGCCTGCCTATCCCGAGCTGGGCGCCTGCCTCGATCTGCTGGAAGCGATCGGCAGGCAGCTCAGCAGCGAGGTCAAGGAGTTGTGCTTCGATCTGGCCGAGTTGCGCGGCTACCACTATCACAGCGGAGTCGTGTTTGCCGCTTACGCCGGCGCGCGGCCCGAGGCGATCGCGCGCGGCGGCCGCTACGATGAAGTCGGGCGCGCTTTCGGCCGAGCCAGGCCGGCGACCGGATTTACCATGGATTTGCGCGACCTGGCCGACATGGGCAATGGCGACCTCCGGCCGACGCGCGTCCTTGCGCCTCACCGGCCCGGCGACGCGGCCCTGCAGGCCGAGGTGGAGCGACTGCGCGCCGGCGGAATCATCGTTGTGGTGGAACTGCCGGGACATGAAGCCAATCGCGCCGAGCTGGGTTGCGAGCAGCAACTGGTGGCGCGCGCCGGCGCATGGAAGCTCGAGCCCCTGGATTGATCGACGCATCGGATTTTTGAACCAGAGGTGGTAATGGCAAGCAATGTGGTGGTCATCGGTACGCAGTGGGGTGACGAGGGCAAGGGAAAGGTCGTCGACTGGCTGACCGATCACGCCCAGGGCGTGGTGCGTTTCCAGGGCGGCCACAACGCCGGGCATACGCTGGTAATCGGCGGCAAGAAAACCGTTCTGCACTTGATTCCGTCCGGGATTCTGCGACCCGGCGTGCGCTGCTACATCGGCAACGGCGTGGTGGTGTCGCCGCAGGCGCTGCTCGACGAACAGGTAACTTTAGAGAACGCCGGCATCGAAGTGCAGGGGCGGCTCACCATCAGCGATGCCTGCCCGCTGATCCTGCCGTATCACGCCGCACTGGACCAGGCACGCGAGAGCGCCAAGGGCGCGGGCAAGATCGGCACCACCGGGCGCGGCATCGGCCCGGCTTACGAAGACAAGGTGGCGCGGCGCGCGATCCGTCTCCAGGACCTGTTCCACCGCAAGCGTTTTGCCGCGAAACTGGGTGAAGTGCTCGACTATCACAACTTCGTGCTCAAGCAATACTTCAACGCCCGGCCGGTGGATTTTCAGAAGACGCTGGATCAAACGCTGGCCCTGGCTGAACGCTTGCGCCCCATGGTGGGCGACGTGCCACGCCTGCTGTTCGAGGCCGGCAAGCGCGGCGAGAACCTGCTGTTCGAAGGCGCGCAGGGCACGCTTCTGGATGTCGATCACGGCACCTATCCCTACGTCACCTCGAGCAACTGCGTCGCTGGTGCGGCGGCTGCGGGAAGCGGCGTCGGCCCGCGGGCGCTGCATTACGTACTCGGCATCACCAAGGCCTACACGACCCGGGTGGGCGGCGGGCCTTTCCCGACCGAGCTCTACGACGACATCGGCAAGCGCCTTGCCAGCCGCGGCAACGAGTTTGGTGCGACGACCGGGCGGGCACGGCGTTGCGGCTGGTTCGACGCCGCGGCGCTGAAGCGTTCGATCCAGATAAATGGCGTGTCGGGTTTGTGCGTCACCAAGCTCGACGTGCTCGACGGCGTGGAGGCGCTGCAATTCGGCGTGGGCTATCGCATTGGCAAGGAGACGCTGGATATTCTTCCGTCCGGCGCGGATGCGCTCGCCGAATGCGAGCCGATCTACGAAGAAATTCCAGGCTGGACGCAGAGCACGGTCGGCATAAAACGCCACCAGGACCTGCCGATGAATGCGCGCAACTATCTCCGGCGCATCGAGGAAACCTGCGGGGTTCCGATCGACCTGATCTCGACCGGTCCCGACCGCGAGGAGACCATTGTGCTGCGCCATCCTTTCGCGCCTGCGAAGTAATCGTTTCGGCGGGATTCTGCGACGCGGATTGCGGGGATTTCAGGCTGGTGCCGAGAAGAGGACTCGAACCTCCACAGTGTTGCCACCGCCAGGACCTGAACCTGGTGCGTCTACCAATTCCGCCATCTCGGCACGGGAGGGCGCAGAATGTAATGGGAAAGTGTTGCTTTGTCAACGCGGTTTGCGCTTTCCAGATGCCGATCTTTCCATGAAAACAAAAAAGAAAAACGAAACCATCAGCCGCAAGAAATCTGCCGTACCCGCGCGCGGCACGGACGTGCGCAGCAATGATCCGCACCTCGAGCGCGAGCAGTCGCGCTACGAACATCCGCTTCCCAGCCGCGAATACATCCTCCAGGTCCTGCTCGAGCAGGGCGTGCCGGTTTCCGAGGACAGGCTCGCGCAATTGTTCGGCGTCGCGCCGCACGAGATGGACGCATTCGTGCGCCGGCTGGCGGCGATGGAGCGCAGCGGCCAAGTCATGCGCAACCGCAAGAATGCAATCTGCGTAGTGGAGAAGCTCGACTTGGTGAAAGGCCGGGTGCAGGGCCACCCGGACGGTTTCGGCTTCCTGATCCGCGACGATCGCGGCGAGGACCTGTTCCTCAATCCGGGAGAAATGTCCAGGGTGCTGCACGGCGACCGCGTGGTGGCGCGCGAGGGCGGACTGAATGCTCGCGGCCGGCGCGAAGGCCAGATTGTCGAGGTGCTCGAGCACGTCAATCAGAAAGTGGTGGGCCGCTTCCTCAACGAACACGGCATCGGCGTGTTAGCAGCCGAAGACCGGCGCATCAGCCAGGACATTCTCATCCCTGCCGGTGCCACCGGCGCGGCGAAACCCGGTCAGGTCGTGGTGGCCGAGATCATCGAACAGCCGAAGCCCCACGCACGGCCCATCGGCCGCATCGTCGAGGTGCTGGGCAATTACGCCGATCCCGGGATGGAAATCGAGATCGCGCTGAGAAAGCACGCCCTGCCGCACGTATTTGCCAGGGAAGTCGAAAAAACAGCTGCGAAGTTTCCAGTGGGAGCAACGGAGAAAGACCTTAAAGGGCGCGTGGACCTGCGCAACCTGCCGCTGGTCACGATCGACGGCGAAACCGCCAAGGATTTCGACGACGCGGTCTATGGCGA
>JAXIOX010000283.1:0-2207 GCA_045403275.1 Burkholderiales bacterium
CAGTGCCCTTGGGCCTGAAGGCCGGGCGCATGATCGGACGCAAGCGCGAAGTCGGCTGAAATCCATCCGCCCTGACGCCGTGCCCTATTTTGGTTAGCATTCCCGTATGGCCGTGGAATCCGGCCGTACCCGGAGAACGAAAATGAGGATTGTGCTGCTGGTGATCGGTGCCTTATGTGCCGGCATCGGCGCGGCGACCGAGCCGGAGGACTTCCTCGCCGCCTACGCGGAACAGGCGAAACAGGCCGATCCCGCGTTCAAGGGGTTCTCCGCGAAGCGCGGGCGCGCGTTCTACTTCCGCAAGCACAAGATCGACAACGGTTTCGAGCTTTCCTGCGCTTCCTGCCACCACGCCGATCCGCGGAAGGAAACCATCGCGCACCGCGGGCAGTTCCCCTGCCGTGCCTGCCACATCACCCTGGACAAACCCCTGGATGGTCGTTCCGCGATCAAGCGCCAGATTCCGCCGCTTGCGCCTTCGGCCAATCCCGACCGGTTCACGCGCGAGGGCAACGTCGAGGCCTGGTTCGGCTGGAACTGCAAGCTGCTGCTCAAGCGAGAATGCACGCCGGTGGAAAAGGGCGACCTGATCACCTGGCTGTTGACGATCGAGTAATTGTGTCGATGTCCCGTTTCAGCCAGTGATCAATCGGTCGATTTCCACCGCCAGCGCCACCGCATCGTTGCTGAAGTAATGCGTGTGCCCGCCGGCGCCAAGGCAGAATTCCGTACGATCGCCGGCGCGTTGTGCCTCCACCTTGCCGTCGGAGTCGACCACGGCGATGCGGAAACGTGCTGTGTCGCTGGGTGGTGTCCAAATGAAACGCCCGACATAGTCGCCTGAGCGGCAGGCGTTGACCCATTCGGTTGCCCCGATATCCGAGGCACTCGGGGCAGAAGACGTGAAGCCCGCCTCGCTCGAGCCCATCCACTCGTACAGAAGCGGAAAACGCTCCGCGTACAGATCGCGCAGCGGTGAGCCGACGGTGACCAGCGCGACCGGAATCGCGCCGACTGCGTCGTGCAACCGCCGCTGCACATGCAGGTAGCGGAGCAGATCGGCGCTGATCACGGTGCCCTGGCTGTGCGAAACGATCACGATGCGCGCATAGCCTCCGTCGCGCAGATAGGAAAGCAGCGAGGCATACCGCGAGTAGATGCGCGCCCGCGGTGGCTGTCGATCGGGGGGGTCATCGAAATAATTGTCGATGTCCAGCACCGCATCGATTGCAACGCGCAGCCGGCCGAGGGTCTGCGTAAATCGGGAGCCAAGCGCGGCAATCGTCAGTGCGCCGCCGGCGAGCCATTTGCCGGCAGCTACCAGCGTCTCCCCCTGGAAATGCTCAAGAACGCCGGCAAGCCATTGCGCGAGGGTACCCGCCACACCGGCCGAGAAGGCAAACTGCTGAAAGATGAAGGCAACATACAAGGCGCCGCCGGCAATCGCACCGAGCGGCACCAGCACGGTGAACGTCTTTCCCAGCCGCCGCATCCCGCCGCCAAGCCAGGTTCCGAGCCGCTCTGACCACACGGCTGCACCGCGCCGCACACCCCCTTCATCAACGTTCTTGCTGGGAGCAATCTCTTCCAGCAGTGAGGGAGCCAGTACCAGTAATCCCGCGGCGCCAAGGAGCATGAATGCAAGAACCAGCGGCGTGAAGAATCCGCCAAGGCTTTGCACACGGTCTTCGAGAAAGATGGTGGCCGACCGGTAGCCGCTGCCAAGAACCACGGGCTCATAGTAAAGATCGTTAAGCGTAAGGCCGGCGACGTAGCCGACAACTGACCAGAGCACGAGGCTCAGAAGCGCAAAGAGCGCGGTGGAGACCACCAGAGTCAGGCGCGACGTATGCAACGACGCCTTGACACGGCCGTCGCCGCCGCGCCCCAGCCACAGCCCGAGCAGCAGCGCCGCGATCTGGACGAAGACGAACACCGCCCACACCAGCAACACCGCGGCGAGCAGCCATTCGCCGACGTGCAAGGCGGCGGTGAGCATCCATTCGCGCTGGGTAGTGACGTCGGGCAACAAACCCCGGGCTTCCACGCACAGGGCAATCACCGTGGCCGCGACCAGCAGATGGCCAAGCACGCGTACGCCACGCGTGACGCGCGCATACCGTTCGATCAAATAGGCTCCCTGCAGCGCGATCGCGAGCGCGCTGGCGCCGACGTAGATCCTTGCGATCCAACCCTCATCTTGCAGG
>JAXIOX010000089.1:0-3317 GCA_045403275.1 Burkholderiales bacterium
TCTGTTTGTCGCATTCCTGGTTTTCGTCACCGCGGGCTGCGCGAGCCAGGGAGGAAAAAGCGCCGATATCGAACAGCGCGACTTGAGCGATCAGCAGCAGGCGCAGCGCCAGCAGGAGGCCGCCAAGCAAGCGCAAGTCAAGCGGGAGCAGGAAGAGCTCAAGCGCCAGCTCGAGGAACAGCAACGCCAACAGCAGGGCCAGGCGCCGATCGTACGGCCGTTGTCCGAGGGCACGGTCGGTGAATCCCAACTCAAATCCGATCCGTGGGCGCAGCTCAAGGAGCCCGGCAACCTGCTCTCGAAGCGCAGCATTTACTACGAGTTCGACCGCTACGACATCAAGGAAGAATATGTGCCGATCGTCGAGGCGCATGCCAGGTTGCTGATGGCGCATACTGACGTGAAGATTCTCGTGCAGGGCAACTGCGACGATCGCGGCAGCCGCGAGTACAACCTCGCCCTCGGCCAGCGTCGCGCCGAGAGCGTCAAGCGGGCGATGGTGCTTCTCGGCGTCACTGATAAGCAGATCGAAACCGTGAGCTTCGGCGCGGAGAAGCCGGTCGCGTTCGGTCAGGACGAGGAAAGCTGGGCGAAGAACCGCCGCAGCGACATCGTTTACCCGAGGGAACCACAGTAAGCATCGCAGTTGGCAACTCACGGGCGCGCTGGATTCCCGGCGCGCTTTCCATACCTCTTCTGATTTCCTGGGAGGGCCGGCAATGATGAGACGCTTCTCAATATTCCGATCTTTTCAATCTACGCCGGCCAGCCAGGGGCAGCATTGGCTGCCCCTTGTTGCGTTGGCGCTGGTGTCTTTCGAGTGCAATGCTGCGGTCGATGGCGAAGGGCGGGCGCAGATATCGCGCCGGCAGACGCAGCTGGTGCAGTTTCAGAACCAGGTGCGTTCCCTCGATGCCTGGCGCGCCGAGATCCGGACTCACGGCGACGAACAGAAAATCGCCGGGCAGAAACTCGCCCAGGTTGAGTCCGAAGGTGCAAATCGCGGCGTGGTGCAGCTGCTCAACCGAGTGGAAGGGCTCAATACCGATCTGAACCGGCTGCGTGGGCAGATCGAAGTGCTGACCAACGACATCAACAACGCGCAGAAGCGCCAGCGCGACATGTACGTGGATCTCGACACGCGGCTGCGCCGCATCGAGCAGCAGAGCGCCGCCGCCAAGAAGGACCAGACGGGGCTGCCGGCCCTCGAGGAGCGCATCCGCAAACTCGAACAGGCCGCAGGTAGTCTGACGACGATTCCGGCTCCGGTTGCGCCTGCTGCCGCTGCAACTGCCGCCGCGCCGCCGGGCGGGGCGACGACGGTGTCCGCACCGGCGGTTACGACCGCGGCTGCGGTGCAAGCTTCGCCGTCTGCGGCCGGTCCTTCTGCAGTGGATCAGGCGGAAATCCAGCGCGCCTACGACAATGCCTACAGTACCTATCGTGTCAGCGACTATCCGGGTGCGATCCGCGGCTTCGACGGGTTTCTCAAAACCTACCCGAAGCACCAGTTGGCTCCCAACGCGCAGTACTGGATCGGCGAATCACACTTTCATCTGCACGACTACCGGGCCGCGATCGAAGCGCAGCGCCGGCTTCTCGGTACTTACCCCGACAGCGCCAAGGCGCCGGACGCCTTGCTGATTATCGGCACCGCCGAAACCAGTCTGGGAGACAACGCGGCTGCCAGGAAGACGTTTGAGGAATTGATCGCCAGGTACCCGAATACCGAGTCTGCAGAAAAGGCCAAGGGACGCCTCGCCAAGCTCAGGTAGGCGTCTGTTATCCACCTCAATCTGGACCGTTACCTCTCAAGGCACTGGAAAGAGTCCTCCGCATCTCGATCCGCTGATCACCACGATGGCAAACTTCGCCCACCTTGCAGGCCTGGTCGTCGCGCTTGGATTTGTCCTGGGATTGGTCTTCGGTGCGGTCGCCCATAAGGCCAATTTCTGCACCATGGGTGCGGTGGCAGACGTTGTCAGCTTCGGCGACTGGGGCCGCATGCGTATGTGGCTTCTCGCCATTGCGGTTGCGGTTGCCGGGGCCAACGCGCTCGATTGGGTAGGGCTGGTGGATTTGTCGCGCTCCGCCTATCCGGCGGCACGCTGCCCGTGGATCGCATACATCGTCGGCGGGTTCCTGTTCGGGATCGGCATGACTCTCGCCTCCGGCTGCGGCAGCCGCAGCGTGGTCCGGGTTGGAGGCGGCAACCTCAAGTCGCTGGTGGTTCTGGTATTCCTCGCCATTTCCGCGGACATGACCATACGCGGCCTGTTCGCGCCGGCGCGCGTGGAGGTGTTGGGTGCAGTGGCCATGCATTTCGACCAGGGTCAGGATTTGCCTTGGGTCGTCGCCACGCAGCTCGGCGTGGGCCGGCACGGCTTGCAGTTATGGATAACTGCGTTGATCGTGGTTCCGCTGCTTTTTTTCGTGTTCAAGGATCGAGCGTTCCGCGCCACGCGCGAACAGGTGTTCGGCGGGTTGGTGCTCGGGCTGGTCATCGTCGCCGGCTGGTACGTTACCGGTCACATCGGCTTCATCGCCGAAGATCCGGATACGCTGCAGGAACTCTACCTCGGCTCCAGGACCGCCCGCCCGGAGTCGCTGACCTATGTCGGTCCGGTTGCCAACACGCTCGAGTGGCTGCAGTTCCGGACCGACAAGTCGTCGCAACTGAGCTTCGGCGTCGCCGTCGTAGCCGGCACGCTGCTCGGGTCGTTCGCCTACGCAATTCTCACCAGGAACTTTCGCTGGGAGAGTTTTGCCTCCGCGGGCGATACCCGCAATCACATCATCGGCGGCATTCTGATGGGCTTCGGCGGCGTCACGGCGATGGGCTGCACCATCGGCCAGGGTATAACCGGACTGTCCACGCTCGCGGTCGGCTCTTTTCTAGTGTTCTTCTCGATAATCGCCGGCGCAGCCGCCACCATGAAGGTTCAGTACTGGCGCATGTTCAAGGAAGCCTGAACACGCGCGGAACAAGAATCCACGCGGTTTTCCAGACATTTCAGTTTGACGCACCAACAGCGCTGCCGGTACAATGCGCCCTCTTTTTTTGGGCGGTTAGCTCAGTCGGTAGAGCAGCGGACTTTTAATCCGTTGGTCGCGAGTTCGAATCTCGCACCGCCTACCAACACCAGGGACCGGCACTGTGCTGGCTTTTTTTTCTGGCGTTTGCCCGAACGCCGCGGCTTCAACGCCCGCAATTTCGCGTAGTGGCGCGCGAACCCCGGTTGCAATCAGTGCTTCAGCGCCTGCAGCAGCTTGTCGAAGTTGTCGTTGCGCACCATGAAGTGAACCGGCATTGATTG
>JAXIOX010000173.1:0-6881 GCA_045403275.1 Burkholderiales bacterium
AAAAGGATACTGTCATTTGCGGTTGCCCTGGCGCTGGGCGCAGACATCGGCAATGTCCTCGGCGGCGGTTCGGATTACGCAATCGCACCGGGCAAGCTGGCAAAATTTACCGGCAAGGTTTCCGAGTGGCCTGTGCCCACGCCCGAGTTTGCGCGCGACCCTGCCCCCGGCCCGGACGGTGACATTTACGTTGCGGTCATGTATGGCAACAAGATTGCCCATTTCGACACCGACAGGCAGACGTTCAATGAGTGGGACTTGCCGCCCGGCGCCAGACCCCACGGCTTGCTGGTGGATAAGGATGGCATCGTCTGGTACACCGGGAACGGGAACGGAACGATCGGCCGGCTCGATCCGAAAACGGGCAAGGTCGCGGAATTCAAGGCGCCTTCCGGCGGCGATCCGCATACTCTGGTCACCGACGGCAAGGGAACCATCTGGTTTACGGTGCAGGGCGGCGGACGCATCGGTCGGCTGGACATGAACTCCGGCAGGATCGTCGAATACAAGTCCAGCGGCCGGCCCTACGGCATCGCCCTCGACAAGGCCGGCAACGTCTGGTTTTGCCGCATGGGCGCGGACACCCTCGGCAAGCTCGACCCTTCGACCGGAAAAATCGCACACCTCGAAACCGGCCGAGGCAGTCAGCCCCGGCGCATGGCGACCGCGCCCGACGGGTTTTTGTGGGTCACGCTCTACGGCAACGGCAAGCTCATCAAGGTCGATCCGGCAAGCGCGAAAATCGTCAAGGAGTACCGGCTTCCCGCCGGCGAGGACGGCGGCCCCTACGCCGTGACCGCGGACGGCGCCGGCATGATCTGGGTCAACGAGATCAACCGCGATACCGTGGTGCGCCTGGACCCCGGAACCGGCGAAATGAAAGTGGTGGAACTGCCGTCAAAAAATGCCGGCATCCGCAAGATGATCGTCGATGCCCGCGGGCGGCTGTGGTACATGGGCTCTCACAACGGCCGCCTGGGGGTCATCGAGTAAAAAGCGAAACTCTTTCGCCACGAGGGATTATTAGGTCTTGTCGCCGGACTTATCGCGCCTCGCTGCGAGGTGCTGGCGGCCCGTATTCAACACGTCGCGAGGGTCCGACCCGGACGAAGCTTCCGGCTCAAAAGGTTTGCCCGCTCGCGACGCGAACAGGAAGGAGCGAATGAGGGTGAGGCTTGGCAAATTGCGTAGTGCCGTTTGTGACGTCACCCGGGCCTTGTCACTTCGCCGCCCCGGCGGCAACGATCCACGGTTCGAACCGCTTTCCAAAGGCCACTGTAACTTCAAAGGGCACTGCTCCCTGCACTGCCGGCACCGGCCGGCCGGAAATTCGCGCGGGGTCGATCGCCTTGCGGAACTCGAGCGGGACGTTGATTTGATCGTTCTGGATGACTTCGATGTAACCCGTCCACCGCGCTTCCTTGCCGCGGCTGGTCTGGTAAGAGGTACGGACCGTGCCCCGCACGATTGCATAGCGGGTGCGCTCGGGGTATTTCGCGCGCAAAGCCTGGGCGTCGCGCCCCATATCCACCGCGAACAGCCGGCTGTTCGAGGTTTCTTCGTTCTTGAGAAAATCCGCCGCCTCCCGCGCCGGCGTTCCCGGCCCGGTCTTGCCGGTTTTCATCCCCTTCGCCATTTCCTTCGCCGCCCGCTGGCGCGCGCGCTCCAGCGCAATCTTGTAGGCCGGGCCATCGAGCTCCAGCACTACCAGCGCTTCCCTTGGCAGTTGCCGGTCGTAGCGCCACTCCGCCTCGGGCGTGGCGGAGGGCGGCGAGACGTCGAACCCGAGCGCCGCGAGCTTTGCCTCGTCCATCCATTCGGTCACGCCCTGGAATTCCGCCCAGTACGCGAGGTCCGGGTCCGCACTCAGCGCGCGCCAGCTCACGCTCAACTGCAGCCCGCCTTCCTCCGGAACGAGCTCGAACTCGTGCGGTTCCCGGAGCTCGCGCTGAGTGAGCTTGAGCACGCTGTCGGGCTCGCCGCTGCGGTTATATGCGACCCCGCCCAGCGCGATCGCGTTGGTGAGTACGATGAGCGCGAGGCCGGCGGCGAGGGTGCGCCCGCGGGACCAGGTCAGCGTCATTGCGGCGCCCCTCCGAACAGCCCCGACGCACGCAGCCGCCGCATGATGAAGAGAAGCAGCACGGCGGTGAGGCCCAGCACCAGGAAGAAGAGATACTTTGGCATGACCTCCCACCACCAGTCGAAGACCTTGGTGTAAAGGAAGATCACGAAGAATACTGAGCCGGTGTTCACGACCTCGCCCCAGTGCCGGCGCGCGCCGAGCCAGACCGCACCCGCGCTCAAGGCGAAGCCCATCACCTGGTAGAAGCCTTTGATCGCCTCCTCCCCGAAATCGAGGTAGCTCACCCGGCCCCAGTTCGCGAGCACCAGCACCGGCAGGAAGAACGTCAGCAACGCGAACACGCGGTAGATCGGTCCGAAGCCGGTGAAGCGGCCGTGCGGGATGAGCTGCGGGACGAGGAACAAGATCACCGCCGCCGGGAAGAAGTTCTCGGGGCGCTCGCCGAAGTGCAGCCAGTACATGCCGCTCCACGTCCCGGTGCGCGCCGAGATCCAGGCGATGATGCAGAGGATGCCCGCCGCGAGTAGCAGCCGCAGGTCGCAGGTGTAGGCGAGCAGCAGCGCGAACGCGGCCCACGGGATCAGCGCCTTGTCCGAGGGCGTGATATTGAAGATCTGACCCAGCATGCCGATGTTGATGACGAAGCAGGCGAAGGCGACCATCGCGGCGAGCTTGGTGAAGTAGCCGGACGATTCGCGGCGCTGGATCCACAGCGTCGCCCCGAACGTGCCGAGCGCCGCGCCGATCAGGATCACCACCTGCGCCGCGGTGTAGAAGCGGTCCCAGAACTGGCGGAACAGGAAGAACACGCTCGCCGCGAGCGCGAGCGCCCCGAGGAAGGAGGCGATGCGCATGCCGAGCGAGAGCTGCTTCGCGCGCGCGTCGCGGTCGATGTCGAATTCCTGAGCGAACCGCGCAAGCAGCCCGCGGTGGTGCGCGGCGATCGCTTCGCGCTGCGCCGGCGTGAGCGCGACCACCCCCTCCCGCTCGAGGCGCGCGAGTTCTTCCGCGAACACGCGGATCTCGTCGGCCCGTTGCTGCGCAGCGGTGCGGGAATTACTCGTCACTCGTCACTTGTCACTCGTCACTCGTCACTTGTCACTTGTCACTTGTCACTTGTCACTTGTCACTTGTCACTTGTCACTTGTCACAATTTATCGCCGGACATGGCGAGCATCAGATCGTTAAGGCGTTTGACGAATCCGGCCGGATCGTCGAGTTGCCCGCCTTCGGCAAGCAGCGCCTGATCGAACAGGATGTGGCTCCAGTCGCCGAAACGCGCCTGGTCGGACTCGTACTTCAGGCGTTGCACCAGAAGATGGTGCGGGTTGATCTCCAGCACCGGCTTGCTTCCGGGCACCTTCTGGCCGGCGGCCTTGAGCATGCGCTCGAGGTTGGCGCTCATGCCGTTCTGGTCGGACACCAGGCAGGCCGGCGAGGATGTCAGCCGGAACGTCAGGCGCACATCCTGCACCCGGGCATCCAGTGTTTTCTTTATTTTCTCGACCAGTTCCTTGTATTCGCCGGCTTCCTTTTCCTGTTCCTTCTTCTCTTCGCCGGCGAGTTTGCCCAGATCGAGATCGCCCTTGGCCACCGATTGAAGCGGCTTGCCTTCGAATTCGGTGAGATTGGAGACCACCCATTCGTCCACCCGGTCGGACAGAAGCAGCGCTTCGATACCCTTGCTGCGGAAGATTTCCAGGTGCGGGCTGTTCTTCGCCGTGGCCAGGCTGTCGGCGGTGATGTAGTAGATCTTGTCCTGGCCTTCCTTCATCCGCGACAGGTAGTCGGCGAGCGAGACGGTTTGCTCGTCGGTGTCGCCATGAGTCGATGCAAATCGCAGCAGCCTGGCGATGCGTTCTCTGTTCGCCCAGTCTTCGCCCGTCCCCTCCTTGAACACGCGGCCGAATTCCTTCCAGAAGCGCGCGTACTTCTCCTTCTGGTTCTCAGCGAGATCTTCAAGCAGACCGAGCACCTTGTTGACGCAGCCCTTGCGGATCAGCTCGACGTCCTTCGATTCCTGCAGGATTTCGCGCGAGATGTTGAGCGGCAAGTCGTTGGAATCGACCACTCCGCGCACGAACCGCAGGTACGCCGGGATCAGTTGCTCGGCATCGTCCATGATGAACACGCGCCGCACGTAGAGCTTGATGCCGTGGCGATGCTCGCGATCCCACAGATCGAAGGGTGCGTGCGCCGGCAGGTATAGCAACTGGGTGTATTCGGACTTGCCCTCGACTCTTGCGTGCACCCAGGCCAGGGGCGGCTCGAAGTCATGGGCAACGTGCTTGTAGACCTCCTGGTAATTCTCTTCGCTGATCTCGGACTTGGGGAGCGCCCACAGCGCGGAAGCCTGGTTGACCTTTTCCTCATCCTCCTGGACGACGTTCTCGCCCTTTTCCTGGCTGCGCTCCTCTTTTTTCATCAGGATGGGCAGCGTGATATGGTCGGAATACTTGCGGACGATGGAACGCAACCGCAAGCCGTCCAGCAGTTCGTCCTCGCCCGAGCGCAGATGCAGCGTCACGTCGGTACCGCGGCCGTCCTTTTCCACGGTCTCGATGGTGTAGTCGCCCTCCCCGGACGATTCCCAGTGCACGCCGTGTTCCTTTCCCGAGCCGGCGCGGCGGGTAACCAGCGTGACCTTATCCGCGACGATGAACGAGGAATAGAACCCCACGCCGAACTGACCGATCAGGTGGGCGTCCCTGGCCTGATCGCCGGTCAGGCGATCGAAGAACTCGCGGGTGCCGGACTTGGCGATGGTGCCGATGTTGTCGATGACCTCCTGGCGGGACATGCCGATGCCGTTGTCGGAAATGGTGAGGTTGCGCGCCGCCTTGTCGTACCAGACCCGTATGCGGAGGTCGGGATCGGCCTCGAACAGCCCCGGTTCGGTCAACGCCTCGAAGCGCAGCTTGTCGCAGGCATCCGAGGCGTTGGAAATCTGTTCGCGCAGGAAAATCTCCTTGTTGCTGTACAAGGAGTGGATCATCAAACCAAGCAGTTGCTTGACTTCGGTCTGGAAGCCCAGCGTTTCTTTGGCGGCTGCTTCGGCCATGGCGGGCTTCCCCTTCGAAGCAAGCAACGACTACTTTACGGCGCGGCGGGACTCGGTATCGAGCGGGTTCCTGGCCATCGCAGCCAGCAGCTTACGGACAGCGTCGCCCTCGATGAGACTCTTGAGTCCGACGTAGTCCACCTTGCCGGAAGCAAGCAGCGGGATCTCGCGCAGGGGCACGATGCGGCGCGCCACGGAAAGATCGTGCGTTCCCAGTTCCTTTACCGCCACCAGCAGTTGGGCGCGGGTGAGTTGCGCATCGGTGGTGATCAGCACCGTGGACTCGCCGCCGAAATCCTGGAGCGTCAGCACCGCGGCATGATGGTGCTCGGGCGAAGCTTCGCGCGCCACGTGCTCGATCATGTCCAGCGACACCATTTCGCCGGCGATTTTGGCGAAACGTTTCACCCGACCCGAGATGCTCAGCATGCCGTCGTGGTCCACTTCAACGACGTCGCCGGTGTCGTACCAGCCTTCGCCCACGCTCGACTTGGGCGCCTCGATCACACCTGGATTGGCATAGCGGTAGTAGCCCAGCATCAGGTTCGGCCCGCGGATGTGCAGCACGCCGCCCTTGTCGATGCCGTCCATGGGCTCGATCTGGTAGTCGATTCCGGGCAGGAATCGCCCCACCGCACCGCGGCGGTAAGCGGACGGCGTGGCAAGAGAAATCACCGGCGCGCATTCGGTCGATCCATATCCTTCAAGGACGCGCAACCCGAATTTCTCCATCCATACCCTAGAGACTTCGGCCGAAAGCTTTTCGCCTCCGGAGATCACGTAGCGCAACCGGCAGAAGTCCATCGGGTTGGCATAGCGCGCGTAGAACGACAGAAAGGTGCTGGTGCCGAACAGGATGGTGCAATCGCGCCGGTACGCAATCTCGGGAATGGCGCGGTAGCGCAGCGGCGAAATGAAGAGGTACAGCCGCGTGCCGGTGAGCAGCGGCAGCATGACGCCGGCGGTAAAGCTGTAGGCGTGGTACAGCGGCAGCGGGTTCAGGATCTTGTCCTCGGGCGAGAAGTCGAACACCGCGCGCATCTGCGCCACGTTGGCAACGATGGCATGGTGCGACAGCACCACCCCTTTGGGCCGGTCTTCCGAGCCGGAAGTGAACAACACCACCGCGGGATCGAGCGTGGACTGCCTGGCGATTACCAGTCGCGGAAAGTGCAGTGCGAAACCGATCAGCCACAACTTGTCGCGCCAGCCGAACCGGCTGCGCAGGTCCTCGAGATAGACGATGTTGCAGCCGGCAAGCGCATCCAGCAGCGAATGCAGATGCGCCTGTTCGATGAACTTGCGCGAAGCGATCACGGTGCGCACGCCGGCCGCAACCCTCGCGCTTTCAACCCCCAGCGGGCCCGCCGTGTAGTTGAAAATGGCGGGCACGCGCCCGGCGGCCGACAGACCCATCACCACGCCCACCGACGGGACCACGTTCGGCAGCAGCAAGCCGACGTTCTCGCCCTCGCTGGTAAAACGCTTGAGCAGCCGCGACAGTGCCAGGCTCATGCGCAGCAACTGGCCGTAAGTCTGCGGCTCCTCATTCTGATCTTCCATCAGCACCGTGGCGCGTCCGTGCGCCGCGACCGCATCGAGAAAGCACTCGAACAGCGGCTTGCAGGCGTGCGACTGCAGCGCCATGGTCTGCATAATCGCGGTGAGCCTGCGGGTTGCGAAGGCGCGCCGCCGGCGCGCGCTTCCGGCGGCACCGCCGTCTATGCGCGTGGG
>JAXIOX010000147.1:0-2449 GCA_045403275.1 Burkholderiales bacterium
ATCGCGCGGCGCGACCTGGCGCAGGCGCTCTACAACACCGTGCTGAACCAGCTGCGGCTTAAGGCCGCGGTGGGCAAGCTCGCCGAGGCCGACCTCGCCGAGGTCAACGCGATGCTCAAGGACGGCACCAGGTGAGTGACGCATCCTGGTCGCGTATCGGGTTGTTACGCGGCAGCTTGGCGCTGGCGCTTGCGGCGCTTGTCGCTGCGTGCCAGCATGAAGACGTGCGCAGTTTCCAGGGATACGCGCAGGGGGAAACCATCCGCCTGTCAGCGCCGTATTCGGGAAACCTCTCCAAGCTGGCGGCCAAGCGCGGCGCCAAGGTGACCGAGGGGACGACGCTGTTCTCGCTGGCCGACGAAAGCGAAGTCGCCGCGTACAATGCGGCGAAGGACCGACTGGCGCAACTCCAGACGCGCCGCCGGAGCCCGGCACGGGATACGGCTGAAATTGAAAGGCTCAAGACGCAGGTAGCGCAGACGCAATTGAAGCTGGCGCAAAAATCGGCGAACGCGCCCGCGGACGCCGTGGTCGTCGAAACGCTGTACGCGCAGGGCGACTGGGTTCCAGCGGGGGCGCCGGTGGTTGCGATCCTGCCGGTGGAAAAGATAACGGTGCGCTTTGCGGTGCCGCTTGCTGTGGCGACGCATCTTCAGACCGGCCGCAGCGTGACGCTCATATGCGAGCGGTGCGGCGCGCCGGTCCAGGCCACCGTGACGCATGTTTCGCCGTTTGCGCAGCCGCGTACCGGAGGCCTTGAAGCGCTGCGCTACATGGTCGAGGTCCGGCCGAATCCTGCGCAGGCGGCGCTGCTCAAACCGGGACAGCCGGTCACCGTGGTGCTCTGACGCCACAGGAAAAGCCGGCGGTTCAGTCATGGTCCTCGAGTCCAACCTTCCTCCGGAGCAACAATGAATCGCGCAGCCGGCGCCCGGCCGCCGCACTCAACCGTGGTGCGTGCCGTATTGCTGGGCGCCCTGATCGCGATTGCCGCCGCCTGCGACAAGAAGCAGGAAAGTGCGCCGCAGCCACGGCTGGTCAATGTCGTGCGCGTCAGTGTGGATGCGGCTGAAGGGGACGTGGCCTACTCCGGCGAGGTGCGGGCGCGGTACGAGACCAACCTGAGCTTCCGCGTTGCTGGCAAGATCGTGGCGCGCAATGTCGAAGTCGGCAGTTCGGTACGTGCCGGTGCCGTACTCGCCCGGCTCGACCCCGAAGACCAGCGGCTCAATACCCGCAGTGCACGGTCCCAGCTCGAAGCCGCCAAGTCGGAATTCGAGCAGACCAAGGCCGAACTCGAACGCTATTCCGATCTGCTGAAAAAGAATTTCATCAGCCGGGCCGAGTACGATCGCCGGCTGAATGCTTTCAACGTTGCCAAGGCCATGTTCGAGCAGGCACAGGCGCAGCTTTCTGTCAGCAGGAACCAGGCAGGCTACACCGAACTGGTCGCCGACCATGGGGGTGTCGTTACCGCGATCCTGGCGGAAGTGGGCCAGGTAGTGGCCGCCGGCCAGATGGTCATGAAGCTGGCGCGCACCGACGAGAAGGAAGTGGTCATCAGCATTCCGGAGAACCGGCTCGCCGATCTGAATGTGGCGAGGGAGATCACTGTCACCCTGTGGGCGGACCCCTCGAAAAACTATCTCGGCAAGTTTCGCGAGGTGAGTCCGTCGGCTGATCCCGTTACGCGCACCTATGCTGCCAAGATTTCCATTCTTGACGCCGATCCGGGCGTGAGTTTGGGCATGACAGCGAATGTCTATCTGAAGGGAATCCAGCGCGGCGCGGCGATGCTGCTGCCGTCCACCGCGCTGTTTCAGGATGACGGCAAGCCGGCGGTGTGGGTGGTGGACCCCGCCACCAGCCAGGTCAAGCTGGTGCGGGTCGAAGTCGGCGAGTATGTGGAAGACAAGGTCGCCATCCTCTCCGGCCTGAAGCCGTTAGACATCGTGGTGCGCGCCGGCGTACACAAACTCTTTGCCGGTGAGAAAGTCCGCCTTGCCGGAGACGGCGGAACGCCAACGCAGGCCGAGAAGGCTGCGCGATGAGGGGATTCAACCTCTCGGAATGGGCCCTGGAGCACCAGTCACTGGTGCTCTTTTTCATGCTGGCCCTGTTCGCGGCCGGGGTCTTTTCCTATTTCAGGCTGGGCCAGGCCGAAGACCCGGATTTTACCTTCAAGCTCATGGTGGTGCGGGCGATCTGGCCCGGGGCCTCGCCGCGGGAAATGGAGGAGCAGGTCACCGAGCGCCTGGAAAGGAAGCTGCAGGAGACGCCGTTTCTGGACAACGTGCGCTCGTACACCAAGGCCGGCGAGACCATCATTTTTGTTACCCTCAAGGATGCGACCGTGCCGAAGGCGGTCCCGCGCGCCTGGTACCTGGTGCGCAAGAAAATCGGCGACATGCGCCATATGCTTCCGAACGGGGTGATCGGGCCTTTCTTC
>JAXIOX010000225.1:0-3336 GCA_045403275.1 Burkholderiales bacterium
ATGTCCGGACGTCTGGTGAGCGCGCCTGGAATGCCGGGAACGAAAGGCGGGAAGTTCAGGTCCGGCCGGTCCACCCAGTCGGGCACCTGCATCAGCCGTACCAGGTTCACCGGGCCGTTGACCTGGTACAGATCGTCGCGACCGAGATTGAACTGGGCCAGCAAGAAGTCCGAAATTTCCGGCGAGCACAGGTCCGCGACTTCGAGCCGCACGGCGTCGCCGAAGTGGCGCTGCGGCAATTCGCCCTGCAGCGCCAGTCGCAGGTTCTTCACTTCTTCCTCGTCCACGAACAGATCGCTGTTGCGGGTGACGCGGAACTGGTAGCAGCCCTGCACCTGCATGCCGGTGAACAGCTCGTCGACGTGTGCGTGAATAACCGAGGACAGGAATACGAACCCGAAATCGCAGCCGGCGATCTCGTGCGGAAGCCGGATCACCCGCGGCAGCACGCGCGGCGCCTGCACCAGAGCAAATCCGGAATTGCGACCAAACGCGTCCTTGCCGGACAGCTGTACAGCGAAATTAAGGCTCTTGTTGAGGATGCGCGGAAACGGATGCGCCGGATCCAGCCCGATTGGCGTCATCATCGGCATGATTTCCCTGAGGAAGAAGGCCTTGATCCAGGTCTTCTGCACGTCGGTCCAGTCGCGCCGGCGCAGGAAGCGGATGCCTTCCCGCGCGAGATGCGGAAGTAGCTCCTCGTTCCACAGTTGGTACTGGCGCGCGACCAGCTCTTGGGTGCGCGAGGACACTTCCTTGAAAGCCTGCGAAGGGGTCGCGCCGTCGGGTCCGGTGGTATCGGCGCCGAGTTCGATCTGCGCCTTGAGGCCCGCCACCCGGATCTCGAAAAATTCGTCCAGGTTGTTGCTGACAATGCACAGGAAGCGCAGCCGCTCCAGCAGCGGCACGTCCGCATCTTCGGCCTGCGCCAGCACTCTCCTGTTGAACTCGAGTTGCGCCAGTTCCCGATTCAGGTAAAGCTGCGGATTGGAGCGCTTGGTCTTGCCCGACTTGTCGGCGACCAGCGCGGCTCGCTTCCTCGCGGCCTTTTCCGGCGCGAGCGTGGCCGCGCGGTCGGCGGACTCGGCCTTGATTTGCGCACCCTTGCTAATTTTTCAGCTCCCCGGCGATCGGCGGCGAACAGGGAAGGGATGCGCCGTGCCTGCCGGCCGGCGCACTACACAGTTGCTAACCCTTCGAGGGCGGAACGTAACCCGCAGCAGCGTCGGCGCCGGCACCGAAAAAGTACTTTTCGGTCTGCTCCAGAAGATACTTGCGCGCTTTCGGGTCGGCGAGGCTGAGCCGGTTCTCGTTCACCAGCATTTTCTGGTGCTCGAGCCAGCCTTTCCAGGCCTCCTTGGAAACGTTCTCGAAAATGCGCTTGCCCAGGTCACTGGGAAAAGGGGGGAAATCCAGCCCCTCGCCTTCCCGGCCGAGTTTCACGCACTTTACTGTTCTTGCCATGTTTTTTATATCAACAGGTTACAGCTTCTTCCGGGCGATGTGGTTACAGCTTTGTGACAGCCCCATCGCGGAAGATTCCCCGTGATTATATATGCCCCGCCCTGGGGAGCGTCTGGATGACGCCGGCCGGCCGACGTCAGATCGACTTGACCAGAACCTTGGAACGCCGCTGGTAGTTGTACAACGCCTGCTTCTGCTTCGGCAGCTTGTCGACACCGGCCTCCGCAAAGCCGTGCTCGATGAACCAGTGCGCGGCGCGCGTGGTGAGCACGAACAGGCGTTTGATCCGTTGTTTCTTCGCTTTTTCCTCGATCGACTTCAGCAACTGCTCGCCGGCGCCGGCGTCGCGATAGTCCGGATGCACGACCAGGCAGGCGAGTTCCGCTGACTTCTCGTCGGGAAAAGGGTAGAGCGCGGCGCAGCCGACGATCACGTGATCGTGCTCGAGCACGCAGAAGCGGTTGATTTCCATCTCCAGCAATTCACGCGGGCGCTTGACCAGCGTGCCGTCGGCTTCGAGAGGCTCGATCAGCTTCAGAATGCCGCCCACGTCCTCGATGGTGGCATCGCGCAACTGCTCGAGCGGATCGCGAGTGACCATGCTGCCCACGCCTTCGTGGGTGAACACCTCCAGCAGCAGCGCGCCGTCGGTGTGGCGGCTCACCAGGTGTACACGCTCGGTTCCGCCTTTGCACGCCTTGATCGCGTGCGGCAGGTACAGCCAGGCGTCGTCCGACAGCAAGCGATCCTTGCGCAGCAGTTTCTCCGCATCCGACACGGTGAGTTCACGCAACAGCTTGCCGCTCTTGCTCTTCAGCCCGGGCTCATCCATGAGGAACACGAGTTTTTCGGCACCCAGCGCGATAGCGGTTTCGGCCGCCACGTCCTCCAGCGTTAGATTGAAGATCTCGCCCGTTGGCGAATATCCGAGTGGGGAGAGCAGCACCAGCTCGCCGTCATCCAGGCGGGTGTTGATCGCATCGGCATTCACTTTGCGCACCTCGCCGGTATAGAGCATGTCCACGCCGTCCACCACGCCGCGCGGGCGCGCGGTGACGAAATTGCCGGAGGCCACGCGGATATCGGCGTTGGCCATCGGCGAGTTCGGCAGGCCCATCGACAGCAGCGCCTCGATCTCCACCCGCAATTGACCGCTGGCCTGCTTTACGCAGGCCAGCGCCCGCTCCTCGGTGACGCGCATGCCGCGCACATACTGCGTCTTCAGCTTTGCGACCTTCATCTGCGCGTCGATCTGCGGGCGCGCGCCGTGCACCAGCACCAGGCGCACTCCAAGGCTCGCAAGCAGGTTCAGATCGTGTGAGAGCGCGATGAAGCGACCGTCCGCCACCACTTCGCCACCGAAGGCAATGACGAACGTGCGTCCGCCGAACGCGTGCACGTAAGGCGCGGCGGCGCGGAACCACTTCACGAACTGTGCTTGCTGGCTGGCCTGCATGGCGGGCGTGGAGTGGGACGGGATTTATTTCGGTTGCATGCGGATCGCGCCGTCCAGGCGGATCACTTCGCCGTTGAGCATCTCGTTTTGAACGATATGCCCGACCAGCGCCGCGTACTCGCCCGGCCTTCCCAGCCGCGGGGGAAACGGTACCATCTTGCCGAGCGCATCCTGTATCTCCTGCGGCATGCCTTTGAGCATCGGGGTTTCGAAGATGCCCGGCGCGATGGTGACTACGCGGATGCCGTTGCGCGACAGGTCGCGCGCGATGGGCAGCGTCATGCCGACGATGCCGCCCTTGGAGGCGGAGTACGCTGCCTGGCCGATCTGGCCGTCGAAGGCGGCAACCGATGCGGTGTTGACGATCACGCCGCGTTCCCCGGCAGCGTTCGGCTGGCCTTTCGACATCGCGTCCG
>JAXIOX010000116.1:0-2666 GCA_045403275.1 Burkholderiales bacterium
GGGCGAGCTGGTCGTCACGGTGGTTTGAGTCTTCCCGACGGGCAAGAACCAGAACATGAACGCGGTCGCGCAGAAGACATGGCTGGAAGCTGCACTCAACGGGCCCTGGACCCGTGGCCGCCAGCCTGGTATCCCCGTCACGGTGAAGGAAATCGTCGAGCAGGGCATCGCCTGCGTTAAGGCCGGTGCCGCCATCGTGCACCTGCATGCTTACGACGAGGCGAGCGGGCGCCAGACCGAGGATCCGGACGTGTACGCGCGCATCATCGAGGGCATCCGCACCAGGGTGGACGCGATCGTCTATCCGACCATCCCGACCACCGGCCTCAAAGGCCAGGCCGGCGAACAGACGCCACAGCAGCGCTTTGCCCACGTCGAGGAACTCGCCCGCCGCAGGCTGATTGAATGGGCCGCGGTGGACCCGGGATCGGCCAACATCGCGCACTACGACGAGCTGCGCGAGGACCAGACCGGGTTCATTTATCTCAACCCCGAGGACCACATCCGCCATGGGCTGAATCTGGCTATGCGCTACGGTTTTCATCCGGCCTACGCGATCTACGAACCCGGATTTCTGCGCCTCGGCGCGACGCTGCACTGGCGCAGCAGTTGCCCGCGCCCGATTTACCGTTTCATGTTCTCGCGCGGCTTCACTTTCGGCTTCCCACCCGAGGATTACGGTGTCACGGCTTATCTCAATCTGCTCGACCAGGTGGCCCCGGGCGCAAACTGGATGATCGCGGGGCTTGACGTTGACGTGCTCCCGCTGATTCCGCGCGCGGTAGTGGAAGGCGGACAGGTGCGCGTGGGCCTGGAAGACGCGCCCTTCGGCTCGGACATGAGCAACGTGCAATGGGTAGAAGAAGCGGCACGCCGGATCGGCGGCGCCGGCGGGGAACTGGCGACGGCGATGGATGTGCGTGCCGCGCTGGCGCCCGAAGACCAGGAATCACATTAACAGGTTTTTGTATTTTCCAAGGGGCACGAGGTAACTTGCAGAAATGCAAAATCAATTCATCTTTGCCCCAAAATCAAGAGATTCGACGCAAAGACGCAAAGGCGCAAAGAAACCGGGAACCGGGATCGAAAACCGCGGGAGATACGCTCCGCCGATCCACGTTTGTTCTCCTGGACGAAGACCCGATCGCAAATCTGTAAAGGGCTTCACGATAGAAATCCCATTTATGCCTTTCTTTGCGCCTTTGCGTCTTTGCGTCAAGGGTATTGCGCTCTGAGCCGGTTGCCGTAGCGTTGGGGACTGCCACGCGCGACGCTCTATAATTGCGCGCTCTGAATCGACAGAACCACGAGGAATGTATGAGCTCCAGGATCGGCATCACCATGGGCGACCCGTCGGGTATCGGACCGGAAATCATCGTCAAGACGCTGGCCGAGATGGATCCGCAGACGCGCGCGGCTTCCGCCGTGGTGGGCAACATGGCTATCCTTCGGCGCGCCGACAAGTTGCTCGGCACCGGACTCACGTTTGTCGATGGCCTGGACGCGAAAAGCGGGGAGGTGCCGGTTGTCAACGTGCCGACGAAAGACCAGGACAAGAGTCGCGACGGCCAAGTCGGCGCGGCCGGTGGCGAGGCGGCCTACCGCTACGTCGAAGCCGCAGTCAAACTGGCGCTGGACGGCAAGATCGCCGTGATCGTGACCGCGCCGCTCAACAAGGCGGCCATGCATGCGGCGGGTCATCACTTCGACGGACACACCGAACTGCTCGCGCACCTAACCGGCGCGAAATCCTCGTTCATGCTGCTCGCCGGGGACCAGTTGAACGCCGTCCACGTCACCACCCACACTTCGCTCAAGAATGCGGCGGAAAAGCCGACCATTGAGCGCGTGGTCGCGACCATCCGCGCCGGGCATCAGCATTTGCGCGAACTCGGCATGGCCAATCCGCGCATCGCGGTGGCCGGGCTGAACCCGCACTGCGGCGAGGGCGGCATTTTCGGCCGCGAGGAGATCGACCGCATTCAGCCAGCCGTCGAAGCGGCAAGAAAGGCAGGCATCGACGTCAAGGGGCCGATCTCGGGGGACACCGTGTTCTACCGCGCGCTCAAAGGCGAATTCGACCTGGTGGTGGCGCAGTACCACGACCAGGGGCATATCCCCACCAAGCTGATTGCCTTCGACACCACGGTGAACGTGAGTCTTGGCCTGCCGATCCGCCGCACCTCGGTGGACCACGGCACTGCGCACGACATCGCGTGGACCGGCAAGGCGAGCAACGTCAACATGAAAGCCGCCATCGCCTACGCGCGCAAGATGGCCGATCGCGTCGCTGCTTAGCAGCCTGTAGAAAAACGAAGTCAAGACCTCACCACCAAGGCACCAAGACACCAGGAAACCGGAGTAATCGTGCTGGTTCACCGCAAGGTTGTTGCGTTTTCAGAATGCCGAGTTAGGACCGCCCTCTTGCATTTCATGTTTCCCTTGGTGCCTTGGTGGTGAGGGGTGAATGACAGAAGGGCCGAGGGTACTGATTGTTGCGGACGACCTGACCGGGGCGATGGACAGCGCCGGGCCTTTCGCAGAGATCGGCGTCGAAACCTGGGTCGTGGCGGCACCGATGCAATGCGATCCGGCGACGATCGCCCGGGCACGCGTGGTCTCCGTCAATACCGACAGCCGTCATCTGCCGGCGGCGCAGGCAGCAT
>JAXIOX010000014.1:0-10798 GCA_045403275.1 Burkholderiales bacterium
GCATGCCCGAACGGCGCCAGGTCGCCGACGACCTTGACGCGGAAAAGCAGCCGCGCGATGGAACGGAGGAGGAAGCGCATTGGAAACCGGGCGTACGAGTATCGTTCTTATGGGTTTCCTTTCTAGCGCTTCTTGAGTGGAACGTCAACAAAATCCAAAGCTTGAACAGCGTTCTTGAAGCTCATCCACACTTTGGCAAGCGTTGGGTTAACAAGCAAAACATTAATTTTTTTTTTTGCTTTAGGGTGACAAGCTCATACAAATTATTGACAACAAAGCAAAAAAATTAAATCTATCAAAGTGTTAGATTTGCTTTTTGCCAGTATATTCATCTAGAGTCAATCCGCAAGCCGCTTCGGGGGAGGTCCTGTGGCGGTCTATTCCCCAACCAAATCCACCTCGCACAGGAGAATCAAAAAATGGACATGAATTTGCCGCAGGCATTACTGAACGTTCCGGCATCGACTGGCGCCGAGCCTGCCGGGGACGCGACCGAGTACTTTTTCTCGGAACAGCTGTCGGCTTTCTTCGACCGGGAACAACACGCAATGTGGTTGCGCTGGAATCCGACTCCGCGGCCCAATTTCAATCCCGACCTGCTGCGCGACCTGGGCCGCTACTGCCGTTTCATCACCCATACCGGCGGGGAAGTCGATTGTGGAGGTGAGAGTGCACCCGTCGAATACGCTATCCTGGCCTCCAAGGTACCCGGGGTGTTCAATCTCGGCGGCGACCTCAGCCTGTTCGCAAAGCTGATCGACCATCAGGACCGGGATGGCCTGCTCGGCTACGGCAAGGCCTGCGTGGATGTCCTTTACCGCAATTACATCGGCCATGAATTGCCGATCACCACGATTTCGTTGATCCAGGGCGAATGCCTGGGCGGCGGGTTCGAGGCGGCGCTCTCGTCCGAGGTGCTGGTCGCGGAGCGCCAGGCGCGCTTCGGCTTTCCGGAGATCCTGTTCAACCTGTTCCCGGGGATGGGGGCTTATTCCTTCCTCGAGCGCAAGGTGGGCAAGCGTGCGACGGAGAACCTGATCACCAGTGGCAAGATGTACAGCTCCGATGATATGCTGGCAATGGGGGTAGTGGATCTGGTCGTGGACCGGGGCCGGGGTGAAGCGGAAATCGCCGGCTTGATCCGCGCCCGCAGCCGCAGCCGTAACGCCATGGCCGGCCTTGCCGCCGCGCGCAGGCGTGTCCACAAGCTTGATTACGATGAACTGATCGGCGTGGTCGAGGCGTGGGTCGACACGGCGCTGAACCTCAGCCATCGCGATCTCAAGCTGATGCAGCGGCTGGTTTCGCGGCAGAACGACCTCACCACGGGCGTGCGCCGGGACCAACCGGCTGTCGCCAAGTATCTGCACTGATGCGCCGGCGTGCTGGATTTGCCGGCCCGACCAACCGGCATCCATGGAGTACGAGGCGCGCAATGACGCACGAACTTCCCGAATATTCGATTCAGGAAGCCGCGGCAAGGCTCGGCATCCCGGTGCAGAAACTCAGGCGCTGGGACGCCCAGGGCGTGCTGGTGGCCCGCCGCACCGACGGCGGTCACCGGCGTTATACGTGCGAGATCATCGACGGTCTGGCCGGTTCGGCCGTGGTCGCCGGTAGCGACAAGCAGGAAGCCGAAAAGTACGAAGACGAACTGGCGGCCGCGCGCAGGACGCTCAGGGAAAAGCGCCGCATCATCCAACTGCTGCTGGAGAGCGAGTCACGCTACCGCGATCTGGTGGAGACTTCCCACGATCTGATATGGACTACCGATGCGCTGGGTCGTTTCACCTACCTCAACAACGGCTGCGTCGACATATTCGGCTTGCAGCAGAAGGACCTGATCGGCCGCTGCTTCTTCGACTTCGAAGCAGGTCTGTCCCACGTTTCCAACCGCCGCTTTCTGTCCACGCTGCGCAGGAACGGCGAGGTCAAGAACTACCTCACCCATCTGATATCCGCCGACGGCAACGACCGCTGGGTGGGAATCAACGCCCGCACCTCCTTTGACGACAATGGCACGATCAACGGCCTGCGCGGCACCGCGCGCAACGTCACCGAGCAGCACAAGGCGGCGCTCGAAATCGAACGCTTCGCCACCCACGATATGCTCACCGGTTTGCCCAACCGGGTTTCGCTGCAGAAAGTGCTTGAAGCCGCGCTTGAAGACGGCGAAAAAGGTTCGGTGCTGCTCCTGGACGTCGATCACTTCAAGTACATCAACGATAACTTCGGCCATCGTGCCGGCGACCAGTTGATCATCGGCATTGGCGGACTGCTCAAGGACGTGGTGAAAGGCGACGACGCGCAGGTTTTCCGCCTGGGCGGCGACGAATTCGCGCTGCATCTGCCGGATGCGCTGCGCGCCGAGGCCGCACAGGTCGCCGAACGCGCGCTCACCGCGCTGCGCCACTACAAGTTCCAGTTGGGCGACCAGGGATGCCTGTCGACGTTGACCGCGTCGGCCGGCGTGGTGGCTTATCCGTTCCACGGCAACGACGTGGCGTCGCTGCTCGCCAACGTGGACATCGCCATGTACCAGGCGAAGGACAACGGCCGCAACCGCTTCGTATTGCACGACCACAATCCGGACGACCTGCGCAGCACCCACAGGCGCGTGCACTGGGCGCGGGAACTGCGAGAAGTGCTGGACGAGGACCGCGTGTTGCTCTACTCGCAACCGGTGGTCAGGCTCGCGAACCAGAAATTGGTGCACCACGAGGTGCTGGTGCGCATCGTTGAGCGCAGCGGCAATATCGTCCTGCCGGGACAGTTCATGGAAGTGGCCGAGTCGCTCGGCATGGCGCAGGAAATCGACTTGCGCGTGGTGGCCAAGGTCCTGGAAGTCCTGAAGCAGCCGAAGATGCGCGGCCAGAAAATACGCTACTTCGTGAACCTGTCGCGCGTAAGTCTCTCCGACCAGCAATGGGTGCGGCGCTTCCAGGGCATGCTCGCAGCCGCACCGGTGGATCACGATCAACTGGTGTTCGAGATCTCGGAAACCGCGGCGATGGCGGATGTGGGCGTCACGCAGGAGTTCATCTCGCAGATGAAGAAACTGGGCTGCCGCTTTGCGCTCGACAATTTCGGGACGGGATTCAGCTCGTTCTATTTCCTCAAGCGCTTCGAGGTGGACTACCTGAAGATCGACGGTAACTTCATACGCGGTCTGGAAAGCGACGAAGCCAACCGCCTGTTCGTGCGCGCGTTGTGCGACGTGGCGCGGGGACTCGACAAGCAGGTGATCGCAGCGTGGGTCGAGAGCCCGGAAGTGTTGAAAATCCTGGCCGAGATGGGCGTGCTGTACGGCCAGGGCTTCGTGTTCGGCCACCCACAGCCCTTCCCGGCGTCGGGCGGCGCGCAGCAGCAGGCAGCCAAACTCGCCTGATCCCGCCGGGTTTTTCTACCAGGCTTCCCTGAGAATTTTCTCGGCCCAGAACAGGCCGAGAATGGTTTTCGTGTCGCTGATGCTCCCGCGTCGTACCCAGTCCAGCCCCTCTGCAAGCGGCAACCGCAACGTCTCCAGAAACTCGCCTTCGTCGAGTCGTGTGCCCCTGAATTCGAGCTTACGCGCCAGGAAGAATTCGATGGTCTCGTTGGAGTACCCGACGCAGGGATGCAGGCGGCCGAGCTCGCGCCATTCCGCCGCCACATAACCCGTTTCCTCCCGAAGCTCGCGCCTGGCGGTTTCCAGCGGCGGCTCGTTCGGCTCGAGCTTGCCGGCGGGCAGTTCGTAGCAATGGCTTCCGACTGGATAGCGGAACTGGCGCTCGAGCAGCACCGAGGCGTCATCGAAGATTGGCAGGATCAAGGCGGCTCCGGGATGAAGGACGTATTCACGCCGGGCATGGCTGCCGTCCGTCAGCCTGACCTCGTCCTCGTTCACCTGCAGCAGTCGGCCGCGGTAGGCCTGCTGCGAGGAAATCTTCTTCTCGGTGAAATCCACACTCACAGGGAAAGCTGAATTGCGCGTTCGCATATGGCCAGGAGCGAGCCCGGCGCCAACCCGAACGCCAGCACTGCAAGGCCGTTGGCCGACATTAATACCCGGATGTCGGCGCGCGGGTCAATCGGCGCCGCGTCGGTCGGTGCATCGAAATACATCAGCTTGACGATGCGCAGATAGTAGAACGCGCCGACGAGCGAAAAGAGCACGGCCACCACGGCGAGCCAGACGTAACCCACTGACAGCACCGCCTGCAGCACGAACAGCTTGGCCCAGAATCCCATGGTGGGCGGGATGCCCGCCATCGAGAACATCAGCAGCATCATGATGAAGGCGTACCAGGGGTCGCGTTGGTTAAGCCCCTTGAAGTCCTCCAGGTTCTCCGCCTCGAAGCCCTGGCGCGACAGCAGCAGGATCATGCCGAAAGTGCCCATTGCCATCAGCACGTAAACGACAGTGTAGAACATCGCCGCGCCGAATCCCTCCAGCGTACCGCTGAGAATGCCGAGGAGCAGGAAACCCATGTGCGAAATGGACGAATAGGCGAGCATGCGCTTCAGGTTGGTCTGTGCGATGGCAGTGATGTTGCCGAGTGCAAGGGAGGCCACCGCCAGGATCACCAGCATCTGCTGCCATTCGACGAGTAATTGTTGCATGCCCAGCGCCTCGACCAGCAGGCGCATGATGAACGCGAACGCCGCCAGCTTGGGCGCGGTTCCGATGAGCAGGGTCACCGCTGTCGGCGCGCCGTGATATACGTCCGGCACCCACATGTGGAACGGCACGGCGCCCAGCTTGAATCCGATGCCGGCAACCACGAACACCAGTCCGAAAATCAGGATGGTCGGAATGGCATCCCCGTCGAATATGCGCTGCGCCACTTCGGTGATTTCCAGCGACCCGGTGGCGCCGTAGATCATCGACATGCCGTAGAGCAGCATGCCGGAGGCCAGCGCGCCGAGCACGAAGTACTTCATCGCCGCCTCGGTGCTGTTGCCTGAGTGGCGTGGGAGCGCCACCATGGCATAGAGAGACAGCGACAACAACTCCAGCCCCAGGTAAAGCACCAGGAAGTGATTCGCCGAGATCATCACCATCATGCCGAGCGCGGCGAACAGCGAAAGCACGAAGAACTCGCCGCGGTACATGTCGCGCGCGGCAACGTAGGCGCGCGAGTAGGCCAGCATCACCGCCACCGTCAGGCAGACCGCGATCTTGAGCACGTCCGCCATCGGGTCGTCCACGAACATGCCGTTGAAGGTATAGGCGACCTCTTCCCCGGCAAAGACGAACACGACTGCCGCGGTGCCGATCAGCGACAGTTGGCTCAACGCATAGGTCCAGACCCGATGGGCATCGGACAGAAACAGGTCTGCAACCAAAATTACGCAGATCATCGTCAACAGGATGATCTCGGGAGCCGCCAGCAGAAAATCGGGATATTCCATAGTCTTGAATCAGGATTGAGGATTCGGAATCGGGGATTGGGGGAAGAGCGGTTCCAGACGCCTTTGGATTTGACTCAATCCTCTATCCACATTCCCCAATCCGCTCTCTCATAACTTGCTCTGGTTTGCCAGCGTCAGCAGTTCGTTGACCGAAGTATGCAGCAGCGCGGCGAAAGGCTGCGGATACAGCCCCATCGCCAGCACCGCGATCGCAACCAGACCCAGCACCAGTCCCTCGCGCACGGTGATGTCTGCCAAAGCCGCAACCTGACCGTTGGCCACCGCGCCGAAAACGACGCGCTTGATCATCCACAGTGTATAGGCGGCACCGAACAGCAGCGTGCTCGCGGCGGCGAACGCGTACCAGAAATTCTGTTCCATCGTCCCCAGAATCACCAGAAACTCGCCCACAAAGCCGCTGGTGCCCGGCAAACCGGAATTGGCCATCGCGAACAGCGTGAAGAAGGCGGCAAATACCGGCATCCGGTTCACCACCCCGCCATAGTCGGCGATCAAACGCGAGTGCATGCGGTCATAGAGGACGCCAACGCACAGGAACAGCGCTCCCGAAATGAATCCGTGCGAGACCATCTGCATCACCGCGCCTTCCATACCGTGGTCGTTGAACAGAAAAATGCCCAGCGTCACGAATCCCATGTGCGAAACCGAGGAGTAGGCGATCAGCTTCTTCATGTCGGTCTGCACCAGCGCCACCAGTCCGATGTACACCACCGCGATCAGGGACAAGCCGATGACGACCGGGGCGAGCACGTGGCTGGCGTCGGGCAGGATTGGCAGAGACAGCCGGATGAAACCATAGGCGCCGAGCTTCAGCATCACGGCCGCCAGCACGACGGAGCCGCCGGTCGGCGCCTCGACGTGCGCATCGGGCAGCCAGGTATGCACCGGGAACATCGGCACCTTGACCGCAAACGCGGCAAAGAAGGCAATGAACAGCAGGATCTGCGTACCCAGAGGGATCGGCAGACGGTAGTAGTCGGCCATGGCGAAGCTGCCCTCGGAGACAACGTACAGATAGATGAATGCAACCAGCGTCAACAGTGAGCCGACCAGCGTGTAGAGAAAGAACTTGACCGCTGCGTAAACCCGGTTCGGGCCTCCCCAGACGCCGATAACGATGAACATCGGAATCAGCGTCGCCTCGAAGAACACGTAGAACAGCGCGGCATCCTGCGCGCAGAACACGCCGTTCATGACCCCGGAAAGCATCAGGAAGGCCGCCGTGTACTGAGCCACCCGGTTTTCCACCACTTGCCATCCCGCCAGCACCACCAGCACGGTGGTGAAACAGTTGAGCAGGATCATCAACAGCGAGATGCCGTCGATGCCGAGGTGATAGTTGACGTTGTAGGACTCGATCCAGGGTATCAATTCCACGAACTGCATCCCTGCGGCGCTCGGGTCGAATCCGGCGTAGAGAGGCAGCGCAACCACAAAACCACCGACGGCGCCGGCGAGCGCCAGCCAGCGGGCGACATTGGCATTGCGGTCGGAACCCGTGAACAAAACCGCGACTGCGGCAAGGATCGGCAGCCAGATGACGGTGCTGAGTTCAAACCCGGAGAACATCTAGTTTTTCACCACCGCGAACACATCACGAGCGGGCGAACCAGAGGGTAAGCAGAGTCACCATGCCGATGATCATGGCGAAGGCATAGGTATAGACATACCCGGACTGGAGCCTGCGAATTACGGTCGCCAGCCAACCGACCAGAGTTGCACAGCCGTTGACGAAGCCGTCGATCACCGCGACGTCGCCGCCCTTCCACAATCCGCGTCCCACCAGGCGCGCACCGCCGGCAAAGAACCAGTCGTTGAAGCGGTCGAAATAATACTTCTGGTCGAGCACGGTATAGAACGGCGAGAACCACTGCCGCAACTTGTCCGGCAGATCGGTGCGTTTGAGATACAGGTAGGCTGCGCTGGCAATGCCGGCAACGGCAAGCCAGAACGGCCACTTGGCAAGCGCGTGCTCCATCATCGCGAATACGCCGTGGAAATTCCTGCCCAGCTCGGCAAGCACGTCGTGGGATTCGGCAACCACGATGGCCTCACCGAAGAAGCCTTCGAACAGCACGGGCCCGATGACCCAGCCGGCGCAGATCGTCGGCACAGCAAGTATTACCAGCGGTACGGTCACCACCCACGGGGATTCATGCGGTGCGCGGCCCTGCCCGTGGCCGTGATCGTCAAGGTGCACCCGGAAACGCTCCTTACCGTGGAAAGTCATGAACAACAGCCGGAAGGTATAGAACGCGGTGACGAACACGCACGACAGTACGCAGAAGTGGGCAAAACCGCTGCCCGGCAATTGCGACAGATGCACCGCCTCGATGATCGCGTCCTTGGAGAAGAAACCGGAGAATCCGGGGATGCCCGCGCTTGCCAGCGCGCCGATCAGCATGATGGCGTAGGTGATCGGGACGTACTTCCTCAAGCCCCCCATCCTGCGCATGTCCTGTTCGTGGTGCAGGGCGATGATCACCGAGCCGGCGCCGAGGAACAGCAGCGCCTTGAAGAAGGCGTGGGTTACCAGGTGGAAAATGGCCCCGGCGTAGGCCGATGCGCCGAGCGCCACGGTCATGTAACCGAGCTGCGACAGGGTCGAGTAGGCCACCACCCGCTTGATGTCGTTCTGCACCACCGCCACCAGCGCCATGAACAACGCGGTGATCGCGCCGATCACCATCACGAACGAAAGCGCCGTATCCGACAGCTCGAACAGCGGCGACATGCGCGCCACCATGAAAATGCCCGCGGTCACCATGGTGGCGGCATGGATCAGCGCCGAGATCGGCGTGGGGCCCTCCATCGAGTCCGGCAGCCAGACGTGCAGCGGAAATTGCGCCGATTTGCCCATCGCACCGATGAACAGCAGGATGCAGATGGTGGTGAGCAGCGGCCAGCCGACATATGCCATTTCCACCGTTGCGCCGGTCAGTTCGGGTGCGCGGGCGAAAACCTGCACGTAGTCGAGCGAACCCCAGTACACGAATATCAGCGCAATGCCAAGCAGAAAACCGAAATCGCCGACGCGATTGACCAGGAAAGCCTTGAGGCCGGCATAGATCGCGCTCGGGCGCGTGTACCAGAAGCCGATCAGCAGATAGGAAACGAGGCCCACCGCTTCCCAGCCGAAGAACAGCTGCAGGAAGTTGTTGCTCATCACCAGCATCAGCATCGAGAAGGTGAAGAGGGAAATATAGGAGAAGAAGCGCTGGTAGCCGGGATCATCCGCCATGTAGCCGATGGTGTAGATGTGCACCATCAGCGAGACGAAGGCCACCACCAGCATCATGGTGGCAGACAATCTGTCGATCAGGAATCCGATTTCCAGCGAGATGTCGCCGGTGGTGATCCAGGTATAGACCGGTCCGTTGTACGTGTTGCCCGCGAGCACGTCGCGAAACACCAGAAAGGCCGCCACCGTGGACACCATCATGCCGATGATCGCCACCCAGTGCGTGGCGCGCCGGCCGATCAGCCAGCCCAGCAGGCCGGCGATCACCGCACCGGCAAGGGGGGTGAGGGGGACGATGAGGTAAAGAACTTTCATTGATGTCGGTGAGGCGTAAGGCGTGAGGCGTGAGGCGGAACGCCGCAACCTGGAATCACTTTTCTTCTGCTTCTTTCAACGCCTCTCGCCTCTCGCCTCACGCCTTACCCCTTAAGCTTGTCCAGATCATCGACGTTGATGGTGTGAACGTTTCGGAACAGCACCACCAGGATCGCCAGACCGATAGCCGACTCGGCCGCCGCCACGGTAAGGATGAAAAACACGAATACCTGACCGGCGGTGTCCTCCAGAAAATGCGAAAAAGCGACGAAATTAATATTCACCGCCAGCAACATCAACTCGATCGCCATCAGCAGGATGATCACGTTTTTGCGGTTGAGAAAGATTCCAACCACGCTGATCGCGAACAGGACGGCGCCGAGAATGAGGTAGTGGGAGAGGGAGATCATCGCCACCCTCCGGGCGTCGAAAGGATGAAGGATGAAGGATGAAGGATGAAGAAACACCCGGAATAGCAGCTCGTCTTAGCAACTCCGCTGCGCCTGAGCACCGCGAATTTTACCTTCCGCATTCCTCCTTCGGACTTCATCCTTGCTCTCCATCCTTCATCCTTCATCCTTCATCCTTGTTCTCTGACGGCATCGAAACCATGCGCACGCGGTCGTTGCGGCGCACGTTGATCTGCGACGCCGGGTCGAGGTACTTGGTGTCCTTGCGATGGCGCAGCGTCAGTGCAATGGCAGCGACAATCGCCACCAGCAGGATTACCGCGGCGATCTCGAAGGGATAGACGTAGTCCGTATAGATCAGGAGGCCAAGCTCGCGCGTGTTGCTGTAATTCCCGCCCCTAGGCTCGGGGGAGGGCATGCCCTCGAGGTCGAAATAGCGGGCGCCGAGGATGATCGCCATTTCCGCCACCATCACGCCGGCCACGATCAGCGCCGGTACCAGGTAATCCCAGTAGCCCTCGCGCAGGCGGTCGAGGTTGATGTCGAGCATCATCACCACGAACAGGAACAACACCATCACCGCGCCGACGTAGACCAGCACCAGCGCAATAGCGAGGAACTCGGCCTCGAGCAGCATCCACAGGGCCGCGGCGGTAAAGAACGCCAGCACCAGAAAAAGGGCCGAGTGCACCGGATTGCGCGCGGTAATCACGCGCAGCGCGGCGAACACCAGAATTGCCGCAAAGAAATAAAAGACGCCGGTCTTGAAATCCATGTTCTTGTTAGTAAGGATTGAGGAGTGAGAGGGTCGCCCGCCTCACTCCTCACCCCTCACCGGTACGCCGCGTCGTCGGCGCGGTCCTTGGCGATCTGTTCCTCGTAGCGGCCGCCAATCGCCAGCAGCATCTCCTTGGTGTAAAGGAGATCTCCACGCTTTTCCCCGTGGTATTCGAGGATGCGGGTCTCGACGATCGCATCCACCGGACAGGACTCTTCGCAGAAACCGCAGAATATGCACTTGGTGAGGTCGATGTCGTAGCGCGTGGTGCGGCGGGTGCCGTCGGCACGCTGCTCGGATTCGATGGTGATCGCCAGCGCCGGGCACACCGCTTCACAAAGCTTGCAGGCGATGCAGCGTTCCTCGCCGTTGGGATAGCGGCGCAGCGCATGCAGGCCGCGGAAGCGCCCCGACTGCGGGGTTTTTTCCTCCGGAAACTGCACCGTGATCTTGCGCGCGAAAAAATAGCGGCCGGTAAGCATCAGACCCTTCACCAATTCCAACAGCAGGAAGGTGCGGAAGAAGTCGCGGATGCGCTCGATCATTTTTCCGCCCTTACCATGGCCAGTACTGTGTCTGCATCAGTGCGCTGACCAGAACCAGCCAAACTATCGTCAACGGGATGAATACCTTCCAGCC
>JAXIOX010000036.1:0-2668 GCA_045403275.1 Burkholderiales bacterium
CGGTCGCTCGCTGGGACTGCGGTCCGGATCCGGGCAACGCTGCTCCGCCGATCGACAAGTTCCTGCCGGGTTCCTGCCGTGCCGCGATTGTCACCAACGGCGGCCACGCAGAAAGCCAGAGCTAAGCGAGGCGTTGTTGCAGTTTGACTTCGCGGCCGCGTAACCCGCAGCCGCGGAAAGAGAGGGTGCTTCGGCACCCTCTTTTTTTGCGTGACGCGGCCACGGCTACAATGCACTCGTTTCAACCGCAGCAGGCCCTTGCACATTCCTGCGGTGCGCGCCGCGTACTGCGGTGAAATCGGGCAGGGTCGGCAAATTGCAGCAAAGAGCGCGGCAGAAGTCCACTTGCGGGACGGCCGCGGATAAACCACAACCGGAGTCCTTCGCAATTATGCAAGAAAGCAGTCGAAGCAAGGCGCTGACGCTCGCGATACTGCCCATTTGCATGTACCTCGTCATTGCGCCGGTGTGGTATCCCGCGATCGCGGCGCGAATGTACGACAACGCACGCTTGCTTCAACTGGGCGTACTTGCGCTGCTGGTGCTGTCGCTGCTCCTGCCCGCCGTACGCGGCGCGGTCGCCAGTGAATGGCTAGCCTTGGGAAACCTTCCCAGGGCGTTGACCGCCGTCATGCTCGCCGGCGGCGCAATAAGCGCCTCGTTGTCCGGCGCGCCTCAACTTGGTGCGTTGGAAATCGCCCTGGTCGCGCAACTGGTGCTTCTGTTCCTGTTGGTGAGCGCTGCCGTGCGGGTCCTCAAGGAAAAGGCGGAATCGGTGCTCGCCGTGGCGATCGCCTGCGGCGCTGCTCTCTTGGGCGTCAAATTCTGGGTGACCCAGGTTTCGTTTCTGCTCGAAGGCAAGCAGTTCCAATGGGTCAGCCCCTTCCTGGACTTCGCCAACGTGCGATTCTTCAGCCAGTATCAGGCCTACGCGCTGCTGTTGATCCCGCTTGCCGCGGCGCGGCCGGGGATGTCCCGCACGTGGAGGATCGTCGTCTATTTCATCGCGGCCAATTTCTGGGCGTTGCAATGGATGGTCGGTTCGCGCGCCGTGTGGGTAGGCGCGGTCACAGGCACGATGGCGGTACTTGCATTGACGCGAAGGGGGCGAATTGCCTGGCTTGGCCAACACGCCATGCTGGTCGTTTCGGGGGCGCTGATTTACGTTCTGTTCTCCCAGTTCGTTGCCTCCGCACCAGGTGCGGCCCCTGTTCCCGGGGTGAATTCGGTCGCCGAGTTCGGTTCCAAGAGCGACACCGACAGGATGGCAATGGCGAAGATATCGCTGAAAATGCTCGGTGAGCATCCCTTGCGCGGCACCGGGCCCGGCCAGTGGGGCCTGAACCAGGCACTGGTGAACAACGCGCATCCGCACAATTCACCTCTGCAACTGCTTTCCGAGTACGGACTCCTCGCTGGCGCCGCCGGCGTTGCGCTGGGCGTGCTGTTGCTGTTGTTCGCCGCCAGGGCGCTGCGAGCGCAAACACAACTGCAAACACATCAGGGCGCGAGTCCGCTGACCGTGAGTCTGTGCGCGGCGCTGGTCATGGGGCTGGTGGATTCGCTGTTCAGCGGTAACCTCATCATGCCGCACAGCCAGATCCTTCTGTGCGTGATCGCCGGTTGGCTGCTGGGGCGGACTCAGGCAACGGCGCCGGGGGGCGAACGCGACGCCGGCGGTCGGCGCTCGCAGAAACTGGCACTGGCCGGCGTTGCCATGCTGGCAATGTCCACGACGGCGATACTTGCATTCGAGTATTTGGACGTCGTCCAGCCCATGCCCGGCAATCTGCAGCCGCGCAATCCGCATTTCTGGCAGTACGGACGCTTCGCCGACTGGTAGCGGGCGTGCCTGCGCGGCGGGTGCGGCGTCGCGCGGCCTACTTGCGGTACACCGACGCGCGCATCGGCAGGCCGTTGCTCAAATAGGAGTGGAAGTACTCCAGGTCGTTGAATTCCTCGCTGCCGGCGGGATACGGAACCGCGCGCATCGCCTCCACGCAACGCTGGTAGCGCATGTGGAGCGTATGCAGGTTGTCCCCGGCGCGAAAGACCGGAAAGTGCGTTGTCTGCCCGATAGCCGGCGATATGATCTCGTCGCGGAAATAGCTGCCGGCGAACGTGACGTGACACGAGGCGCAGGCGAGATTGAGCTGGCCGATGCGGCGGAAATAAAAAGAGCGCCCGGCCTGGTAGCGCCGTTGCGCGGCAGGGCCGTCCACCACTACATTCACCCGCATGCCGTCCGAGAGCGTGCGTGCATACGCGGTCAACACGCCCATCGTCCCGGTGTCCCCGTACGCGAATTCACGCTCGCCGTTTTCGCGCAGGCAGCGGTTGATCGCCATCTCGAAGGTGACGACCTTGCCTGAAGCCGCGTTGAAATAGGGAAAATTTCCGGCGACATTGCGGCCGCCATCGGGAAAGCAGCCGGAGAAAGCCCTGCCGTTCGCGAACGGTTTCTCCCACAGCATCCTGCCCTTGTCGAGTTCTCCCTGGAAGGGTGGGAACTCCATGATGCTGTCGAACTGCGCTTTGGCATCCGGGCTCAGCATCAGAGCGCCGTTGACATATTCTTCCAACGCAATCCCGGGAAACTTACCCTTGAAAAGTTCGATCAGGGACGCGTGATCCTGCTCCGCACCGGCGACAGCCTGCGCGATCCATG
>JAXIOX010000208.1:0-7147 GCA_045403275.1 Burkholderiales bacterium
GGGAATGCAGGTGCCGCCGCGCGATAAGGCGGCGTTCCGCAGGTTTCTCTCGCAACTCGGCTACGCGCACTGGGACGAGACCCGGAACCCGGCCTATTCGCTGTTTCTGGCCTAAATCGTGCTCTACTTGTGCGGACGCCATTTTATAATCGCCAATTGACCGACTCATCCTTGCTGCGCATAGATTGACGCCGTGAAAAGAAGCCTCGCCGTATTGCTGTTCGCCTCCTGCGCGGCATTGGCCGCGCCAGACGACGAAGTTTTCCTCGACGCGCGCGAAGCGTTCCAGCGCGGCGACATCGCACGGCTGGACCGGCTTGCCAAGCAGCTCGACGATGACTATCCGCTCGCCCCGGATGTGCGGTACTGGCAACTGCGTTCGCGCCTCGCCGACACGTCTCCCGGCGAGATTAAGAACTTCCTGGCACGTTACAACAACAGCCTGGTCGCCGACCGTTTGCGCGCGGACTGGCTGCGGCAACTGGCAAAGGATCGCGACTGGCCGGGTGTCCTGCGCGAATACCCGCAGCTCACCACCGAAGACCCCGAACTGGTCTGCTTTGCCTATCAGGCGCGCCTGGCGCGGGGCGAGTCCGGGATTCTGACGCAGGCACGGCCGCTGTGGTTCACGGCGCAGGTCCTCGCGGAGAGTTGCCTGCCCTTGTTCGAGTTGATGTTCAAGAACGACATACTCACCGCCGAGGACAGCTGGACCCGGATCCGGCTTGCGCTGGAAATCGGCAACTTGAGCGGCGCCAGGATGTTGCTCGGATATCTGCCGGCAGCGCAGCGCCCGGATCCGAAAACGCTGGAATCGATATCGCGCCGGCCGCAACTGTATCTGGACCGCTCCCCGCTGCCGCTGAAGACCCGCGCCCAGCGCGAACTGGCGATTTACGCGCTGTACAAGACCGCGGAGAACTGGCCGCAAACCGCCGCCGACCGGCTGCACAGAATCGCCAAGGAATTGCCGGACGCCGAGCGCGAGTACGCGTGGGCGCAAATCGCCTCGGGCGCCGCGCGCAACCTTCATCCGGATGCGCTCACCTGGTTCAGGAACGCGGGCAACGGCATCAACGATCGCCAGCTCACCTGGCGTGCCCGCGCCGCGCTGCGCGCCGGCAACTGGAACGAGGTGCTCGCCGCCATCGAGGCAATGTCGCCGGCGGAATACAAATGGCCGCAGTGGCGCTACTGGAAAGCGCGCGCGTTGTCGGCACTGGGCCGCCAGGCGGAAGCCAACGCGCTGCTGGCACCACTTTCCAACCAATACAACTTCTACGGCCAACTCGCGGCAGAGGAACTCGGCACCTCGATCAGCACCTTGCCGCTGACCTACCGGCCCGACGACGACGAAATCGAGGCAATCGCCAAAGACCCTGGCATCGTGCGCGCGCTGACGTTGTACGGCATCGGTCTGCGTTACGAAGGCGCGCTGGAATGGCAGTGGGCCATTAAGGACTATGAAGACAAGCAGTTGCTGGCCGCCGCCGAACTGGCGTCACGCAACCAATGGTACGAGCGCGCCATCGACACCGCAGAGCGCACCATATTGCTGCACAACTTCGGGTTGCGCTACCCCACCCCGTATCGCGAGGTGGTGCAGGATTACGCCAGCCAGCTCGACCTCGACGAAGCCTGGATCTACGGACTGGTCCGCCAGGAGAGCCGCTTCGCGCACACCGCGCGATCCACCGCCGGCGCCAGCGGATTGATGCAGTTGATGCCGTCCACGGCACGCTGGGTGGCAAAACGCCTGGGATTGAGCGGCCATCACGCCACGCTCACCGCAACGGCGGACTCCAACATCGTGCTGGGTACCTACTACCTGCGCCAGATGATGGACTCGCTGGATAACCAAATTGTGCTCGCCTCGGCGGGTTACAACGCCGGCCCGCGCCGCGCGCGCGAGTGGATAGCCGACCGCCCTCTCGAGGGCGCGGTCTATATCGAGACGATCCCGTTCGCCGAAACGCGCGAGTACGTCAAGCGGGTCATGAACAATACGCTGTGCTATGCGCGGCTACTGCGCCAGGCGGGAACCAGTCTGCGCGAGCGGCTCGGCACCGTTCCCGCCAGGACGCTGCAGAACAACTGACCGTAAGCTGCAGGCGCCGACTTATAATTGCTTCCCCACGGGCTCTCGCTGCGCAATTCCGTCGCATCGACGACATGAAAATCAGTTCGATTTGCGTGATCGGCGGTTCAGGATTTTTAGGCAGCCATATCGTTCATCAGCTGTCGGCGCAGGGAATCCGGGTACGGGTCCCGACCCGTCATCGCGAGCGCGCCAAGGCGCTGATCGTACTGCCGACGGTAGATGTGGTGAACGCTGATGTTCACGATCCGGCGACGCTTTCGCGCCTGGTCGCCGGAGCCGATGCGGTGGTGAGCCTGGCCGGCATCCTGCACCAGAGGCGCAAGGGCGACTTCGCCCGCACCCACACCGAGCTCCCGCGCAAATTGGTGGACGCCTGCCGTGAACAGGGCGTACATCGGCTGCTGCACGTTTCCGCGCTCGGGGCGGCGCACGATGCCCCGAGCGAGTACCTGCGCTCGAAGGCCGGCGGTGAACAGCAAATCCGCGTGGCGCAGGCGGCCGGCATCCGCACCACGATCTTCCGCCCCTCGGTGATCTTCGGGCGCGAGGACAGGTTTCTCAACCTGTTCGCACGCCTGGTGGGCAGTCTGCCGGTCATCGTGCTGGCAAGCCCACAGGCGCGCTTCCAGCCCGTGTTCGTCGAGGATGTGGCGCGTGCCGTAGTGCTGAGCCTCAGCGAAGCGCGAACCGCCGACCAACTTTATGAACTTTGCGGCCCCGGGATCTACACCTTGCAGGAGTTGGTCGAGTACGTCTGCCTCGTGCTCGGAGTGGCGCGGCCGATCATTCCGCTAAACGATCCGCTTTCCTACCTGCAGGCCTGGATGATGGAGTGGCTGCCGGTGAAGCTGATGACGCGGGACAACTATTACTCGATGAAAGTGGACAGCGTCTGTGATTGCCCGTTTCCCGGCGTGTTCGGCTTCGAGCCGACGCCGCTCGAGGCAGTGGTGCCGCGTTATCTCACCGAAACTACCCCGAGGACGCGGTACCGGTGGTTCCGTTTCCGCGCCCGCCGTTGATTTTCAAAACGCGCGCTCCCGCCCGGTGCGTCTGTTAGGAGCTGTTCGATGTCCAATCCCACCCTGGTAATCGGCAACAAGGCCTATTCCTCCTGGTCGCTGCGTCCGTGGCTGCTGATGATGTACGCCGGAATCGCCTTCGTCGAAGTTCGTATTCCGCTCTATCGCCAGGACAGCAAGGAGACGATCCTGCGTTACTCGCCCGCCGGCCGCGTACCCGTGTTGGTCGACGGCAGCCTGACGGTGTGGGACTCGCTGGCGATCTGCGAATATCTCGCCGAAAAGCATCCGGAAAAGCGGCTCTGGCCGGCCGACACCCGGGCGCGGGCCAACGCGCGCTCGATCAGCGCCGAAATGCATTCCGGATTCGTCAATCTGCGCAGCCAGATGGCGATGAACGTGCGCCGCCGGATGCCGGGGCGCGGCAGAACCCCTGAAGTGCTGGCCGAGATTTCCCGCATCCAGACCATATGGAACGACTGCCGCGCACGTTTCGGCGGCGACGGGCCGTTTCTCTACGGCGGGTTTTCCGTGGCCGACGCAATGTATGCCCCGGTGGTGTCGCGCTTTCACACTTACGAAGTGGAACTGAAAGGCGGCGCGCGCGAGTATGCCGAGTTCATGTACGGGCTTGCGGCAATGCAGGAGTGGATCACCGGTGCGAACTCCGAGACCGAGGTCATCTCCGAATACGAACCATGAAGATTTACGCCGTCGGCGGTGCCGTGAGGGACAGTCTGCTCGGGCGCGATGTGGCGGACCAGGACTACGTCGTGGTCGGCGCAACTCCCGAACAGATGGAGCGGCTGGGTTACCGGCCAGTGGGCAAGGATTTCCCGGTTTTCCTGCATCCGCAGACCCACCAGGAATACGCGCTGGCGCGAACCGAAAGGAAGACCGCGCGCGGCTACAAGGGCTTCGACGTATACGCTGCGCCGGAGGTCACGCTGGAGCAGGACCTGGCGCGCCGCGACATCACCATCAACGCGATCGCCCGCGACCAGCAAGGCAACATCATCGATCCCTTTCACGGTGTGGCCGACCTCAAGGCCGGGATCTTGCGCCACGTCAGCCCGGCCTTCGTCGAGGACCCGGTGCGGGTGCTGCGCGTGGCGCGTTTTGCCGCCCGCTTCGGATTCACTGTTGCGCAGGAGACGCTGGAATTGATGCGGGAGATGGTCCGCAACGGCGAGGTGGATCATTTGGTTGCGGAACGCGCCTGGCAGGAAATCTCCCGCGGACTGATGGAAGCCACGCCTTCGCGCATGTTCCTGACGCTACGCGAGTGCGGGGCACTGGCGCGCGTGCTTCCGGAAGTCGATGCGCTGTACGGCGTGCCGCAACCGCCGGAGCATCACCCGGAAGTGGACACCGGGGTGCACATCATGCTGGTGGTGGATTACGCTGCCGCCCGGAACTTTTCGCTGCCGGTGCGCTTTGCCGCACTCACCCACGATCTGGGCAAGGGCGCGACTCCGAAGGCGCGGTGGCCGAAGCACAATGGCCACGAGCACAAGAGCGTCGAGCTGGTCGAGACCTTGTGCCAGCGGCTACGCGCGCCGCACCAGTGCCGCGACCTGGCAGTGCTGGTGGCGCGCTACCACGGCGACGTACACCGCGCCGAAGAGTTGCGCCCGGGAACGATACTGAAGGTGCTTGCCGCAACCGACGTATTCCGCAAACCGGAGCGATTCGAGGAATTCGTCGACGCCTGTGCCTGCGATTTTCATGGCCGAAGCGGCTATGAGCAACGCGCGTATCCGCCCGCGGATATTTTGCGACGCGCCGCCGCTGCCGCGCGCGCGGTGGACGCCGGCGCAATTGCCCTTGAAGTTGAAGACCAGGGCCGGATTCCCGGCGCAATCGAGGCCGCCCGCCTGCAGGCCGTCACCGAAGCGCTGGCGGCTGCGCGTCAACGCTAAAGCGGCGCAAGCCGTTGTTGCGGGGTCATCAATCCCACCGGAGGCTTACATGACCGTATCCAGGCTGGCAACCGCGTTCACAGCTGCAGTCGCTATTTTCTTCCCCATTGTTCCCGTGTCCGCGCAGGAACAAGGCTCCCGCATGGAGGCACACTTCAAGGCGGCGGACAAGGACAATGATGGCAGCCTGACCCGCGAGGAAGCCAAGGCAATGCCACGGGTGGCGAAGAACTTCGACGCCATCGACGCCGACAAGAGTGGCACCGTCACACTTGCCGAGATCAACACTTCGATGAAGGACAGGGCCAAGGAAATGCACGAACGCGGCAAGGCGAGCTTCAAGGCGGCCGACGGGAACGCCGATGGCATGCTCGACAGGGAAGAAGCCAAAGCCATGCCCAGGGTGGCAAAGAACTTCGATGCGATCGACGCCGACAAGAGCGGCACGGCCACCGGGAAGGAAATTCACGACTACATGAAGGCGCACCGCCAGGAGCGCAAGAAGAACTGAGCACCACGGTTGCGGAACGAAAAGCGGACAGGCTCGCCTGTCCGTTTTTCATCTCAGCATCCAGTAGATCAGGCTCGCCAGCAGCGACAGCAGCACCGTGGAACCGACGGGAAACGAGTAGCGCCGTCCGTTACGCTGGATGTCGATATCGCCGGGCAGGCGCCCGAAACCGACGTTACGCAGCCAGGGAGACAACACGCCCAGCAGCAACAGCGCGATGACCAGCGTCAGCAGCCATTTCAGCACTTCGCTCTCCGTGCGGACCGAAACAGCACAACCCTCGCCATCAAGACACAAGGGCACCAAGACGTACCAAGACAGGAATCACGACTTGGCTTTTTTTGTATTCCTCAGGGTCTTGGTGCCTTGGTGGTCACGTATTGGGCCCGGGTTTCGTGTGTTTCGACACCTCATTATACGGGCGCAACTCCTGCTTTCCTTTAGAATTCGGCACACGTCCCCCAGCTTTAATCAGGAGAGCGCGTTGATCGATCTGTACACCTGGAGCACGCCAAACGGCCGTAAGGTTTCCGTGATGCTCGAGGAACTGGGATTGCCCTACGCCGTACACGCGATCGATATCGGCAAAGGCGATCAGTTCAAGCCGGAATTCGTGGCCGTCAGTCCGAGCGGCAAGATTCCTGCGATCGTCGACAACGACGGGCCGGAGGGCAAGCCTTATGCGCTGTTCGAATCCGGCGCGATCCTGCTCTATCTGGCCGAAAAGACCGGCCGATTCCTGTCCACGCGGGCCACCGAGCGCTTCGACGCCATTCAGTGGCTGATGTTCCAGATGGGCGGGGTCGGACCGATGTTCGGGCAGGTCCATCACTTTCTGCGCGCCGCGCCGGAACCGGTCCCTTACGCGATCGCGCGCTACAGCAAGGAGACGCGCAGGCTGTATGCGGTACTGGATCAGCGACTGGCCGGCCGCGACTGGCTCGCAGCGGAATATTCCGTGGCGGACATCGCCACCTATCCGTGGGTCGCCCGTCATGACTGGCACAAGGTCGAGCTGGCCGATTTTCCGAGCGTCAAGCGCTGGTTCGACGCGATCGGCGCGCGCCCGGCGGTACAGCGCGGCATGAAGGTCCCGACGTTCCGCTGACACAACGACGCCATGAATCCATGAAGGACGCGATTCCATCCAAGATAGGCAAGTATCCGGTGATCCGCCAGATCGGGCGCGGCGCGACCAGCCGGGTCTATCTGGGCCGTGATCCGTTTGCCAACCGGGATGTTGCGATCAAGCTGGTGAGCTACGAGACCGGCGTGAATACTGATCTGCAACGGCGCTTCCGCAAGGTTTTCATCAACGAGGCCTCGCTGGTCGGCAAGCTGATCCATCCGCACATCATGGCCATCTACGACGCCGACGTGGCGGACGCCTACAATTACATCGTCATGGAGTACGTGGATGGCCCGACCCTGGAGGAATACTGCAACGTAGCCAACCTCCTGCCGGTGGAGCGGGTGGTGGAAATTGCGTTCAAGTGCAGCCTGGCACTGGAATTCGCACACCGGCGCGGGGTGATTCACCGCGACATCAAGCCGGCAAACATCCTGATCAACGCGCAGGGCGACATCAAGA
>JAXIOX010000307.1:0-12085 GCA_045403275.1 Burkholderiales bacterium
ACTCGCCCTGCTGAAAGAACTGAACCAGCGGATCGTCGCTGGTGCGGGAATCTCGCCAGATGACCTTTTGATCAGTCTCTATGAGATTGCGGGCGAGAACGTTTCGTTCGGCCAGGGGTTGGCGCAGCGCACGTTCATCTCACAGACAGCCTGACGGAGGACCGTCATGCCCTACCTGCGCCTTGATTTGGCCGGCACCTATCCCTTCGAGGCAGAACGCGAATTGATGACACGGCTTTGCAAGGTGTCCGCGGAAGGCATAGAGACGCATACGATAGAGGGCTTGACCGATCGTTCCAGATATGCTTCAATGTTGACTATGGTACGGACCAAGCAATTCGACAAACACACGGCGCTCGACGAGGCAATGGAGCTGTTCTGGCAGCGAGGCTATCACGCCACCAGCATCCAGGACCTGGTCGACCACCTCGGAGTGAACCGGCAAAGCCTGTACGACACTTATGGCGGCAAGGAGCAGCTGTTCTTGGCAGCCTTGGAGCGCTACCGCGAGATTCAGGCCGTACCCGTGCGGCGGCTGCTTGAACGGGATGCCCCGGTCCGCGAGATCCTGCGCGACTTATTCCGGAGTTTCGTGGATGCGGTGTTGAGCGAAGACTCCAAGGGCTGCTTCATGGTCAACACCGCTACGGAGGTGGCTGGCAATAACGAAGTGGTGGCGCAAGTCTGCTCGGCTAACGCCCGGCAGTTCGAGGCCACGCTGGCTGGACTGCTGGTTCGTGCCCAGCAAGCAGGCGAGATCTCCGCTGAGCGCTCACCGCTGAAGCTTGCCCGTTTTCTGATGAACACAATGAACGGACTGGCGGTGACGGCCAAGGCTACTCGCGACAGAAAGGTGCTGAACGACGTCGTGGACGTTGCGCTCGCCACTCTGGATCCGTAAATTTTTTTACCCAAGATAGACTGATCGTTCCAATATAGGAGACTTGACATGAACACACTGAGAAACAAAGCGGAGTTGGTCACCGACGAAACAACCACCATTGAAAGGAGAATCTTCGTGAACTCGATTCGTAATATGGCCGCTTCCCTGGCCATCGCAGTCACCCTGGCTACCTCGGTCAACACGCAAGCGCAGTCAGCTCCAATGCCCTACACGCTGCAGGCCGATCCCGGGATCTCGAGCATCGCGACTAATCAGGAACAGGACGAAGTCATGACGCTCATGGCTGCATATTTTGGACTTTGGTTGACTGAAGACGCCAGCCGCTATGCATTCGAGCAGTTCGTGACCGAAGATGCGGTGTTCGAGTACCCGTATGCCGACGATGCGTCCCGCCGTTTCGAAGGCCGGAAGGCGATCGGGCAGGCATTGCGCAAGTTCGCCGTGATCGCGAGCAATTGGAAGTTCACCGACTTGCAGCTATATCAGACGTCGTATCCGGACATTTTTTTCGTTGCGTACAAGGCGAGCGCCTATGTGCCTAGGACTCAGCACACCTACGAGTCGCGCCACATCGCGCGCATTACTGTGAGAGACGGAAAGATTGCCGACTACTACGAGTTATGGAACCACGACGCCAAGGCAGCTGCCTTTGGCACTACCGGCCAAAATTGATCGCACCTCTGTCGCCACTACAACGAGCCTGGATATGAGGTCAGATTGAGCTAGCCCCGATTCAGTGGACAGCGATTTAGGATACACCCGCACGACGTTCGAACTCGACGGGAGACAGGTAGCCGAGTGTCTGATGCAGGCGCTGTCGGTTATAGAAGATCTCGATGTAGTCGAAGATGGCAGCCTTGGCCTCCTCTCTGGTGTTGAAGGTACGGAAGTGCACAAGCTCGTTCTTCAGCGAACTGAAGAAGCTCTCGGCACAGGCGTTGTCGTAGCAGTTGCCTTTGGAGGACATGCTTTGATGCAAGCCGTGGGCTTTGAGCAATTGCGTATAGGCACCGATGATGTACTGGCGGCCCTGGTCCGTGTGATGGACCAGACCGGGTTTCGGTCGGCGGGTGCGAAGCGCCATCGTGAGCGCATCGAGCACGAGCTTGGTGTCGAGCAAGTGATGCATCGACCAGCCCACCACACGCCGGCCGAACAGATCGAGCAACATCGCCAGATAGAGCCAGCCCTGCCGGGTGGGGATGAAAGTAATATCACCCACCCAAACGCGGTCGGGCGCCGTTGCGCTAAATCGCTGCTGCAGCAAGTTGGCGAGCACCGGCTGGCCTTGGCGCGACTGGGTCGTGATCCGGAAGCGCAGCTTGCGCCGCGCCTCGATCCCGGCCAGCCTCCGCAGTCGTGCCACCCGGTGTCGCCCGCAGGCAATGTCTTGGGCGAGCAGTTCCCGCCAGGTCTTCACCGCCCCGTAGGCTTCGCGGGCTTCGAGATGAATACGCCGGATGTGTTCGAGCAAGATTCGATTCTCCAGAGTCCGCCGACTAGGCTCACGAGTGAGCCAGGCGTAAAACCCGCTTCGCGACACCTTCAGCAGTTTGCACATCCTGCCTACCGGGAAACGAGCGTTGTTCTGTTCGATGAACACGAACCTCAACTCGATTCTTTGGCAAAGAAGGCCACGGTGGGTTCAACCGGTCGTCGCAACACCATCTGGTTTAATTTAGATTTGGAGGATGGTGTTTATGGCACAAATGGGGCGACCAGGGCTATCTGCTTCCCAGAAAGCCGAACTTTGGCAAAGATGGAAAGCCGGACAGTCTTTGAGTGACATCGGTCGTGCGCTAGGCAAGCACGCGGGATCGATTCACGGTGTTGTATCGTCTAACGGGGGGATCGTTCCTACAGGCCGTCGGCGTTCCTGCTTGGCGCTTACTTTTGCTGAGCGAGAAGAGGTCTCTCGTGGAATTGCCGCTGAAGCGTCGGTCCGTCAGATAGCAGCTGGGATCGGTAGGTCACCATCAACGGTGAGTCGCGAAATTGCCCGCCATGGTGGTCGAAATAGGTATCGTGCCTCTGAGGCAGACTCAGAGGCGTGGGATCAGGGACGTCGACCCAAGCCGTGTCGGCTGGCCATTCACCACCGGTTACAGAGGGTCGTGGCGAATAAACTGAGTCTGGATTGGTCACCCGCGCAAATATCGGGATGGCTGAAACTGGAGTTTCCAGGCGAAGAAAGCATGCGCGTGTCCCACGAAACGATTTACCGTAGCTTGTTCATCCAAGCACGGGGGGTGCTCAAAAAGGAACTGATTGGGCATCTGAGATCTAAACGGATGATGCGCCGCTCAAAGGACGCCAGCACCGATGGTCAGCCACGTGGACAAATCGTTGATGGGGTGTCCATCCGAGAACGCCCGGCTGATGTTGAAGACCGAGCGATTCCTGGTCATTGGGAAGGTGATTTGATCACCGGTTCGAAGAACACCCATATCGCGACTCTGGTTGAGCGCCATTCGCGCTTCACGATGCTCGTGAAGGTCCAGGGCAAAGACACGGCAAACGTGGTGGCGGCACTGAGCAAGCAAGTCCGCACGCTGCCGTCCGAACTGCGCCGATCTTTGACGTGGGACCGTGGCATGGAGATGGCGCACCACAAGCAATTTACCGTCGCTACGGACGTCCAAGTTTACTTCTGCGATCCCCAGAGCCCCTGGCAGCGCGGCACCAATGAGAATACCAACCGCCTGCTGCGCCAGTACTTCCCGAAAGGCACGGATCTCTCCGGTTACTCCCAATCGGACTTGAACAAGGTGGCGCTACGTTTGAATCAGCGCCCTCGGAAGACATTGGGTTTTTACACGCCTGCGGATAAACTTCAGGCAAATGTTGCGACGACCGGTTGAACCCACCGCCACCAAGTTCACCGAGGTCGGATACGTCGGCAAGGATGTGGATTCGATCATCCGCGACCTGGTGGAGACCGCGATCAAGCAGACGCGGGAGCAGGAGACGCGCAAGGTGCGCCAGCGAGCGGAAGACCAGGCCGAGGAGCGCATCCTCGACGTACTGCTGCCGCCGGCGCGGGAGATCGGCTTCCAGGCCGAACAGGAAGACCGCGACAGTGCGACCAGGCAGAAATTCCGCAAGAAGCTGCGTGAAGGGGAGCTCGACGAAAAGGAGGTCGAGATCGAAGTCGCTACAATGCACGCCCAGATGGAATTTCTCGCACCTCCCGGAATGGAGGACCTGACTTCGCAGATTCAGAGCATGTTCCAGAACCTCGGCGGAACGCGTCGCAAGACCCGCAAGCTCAAGATCCGCGAGGCAATGCAATTGCTGGCCGAGGAAGAGGCGGCCAAGCTTGTCAACGACGAGGAACTCAAACTCAAGGCTCTCACCAACGTCGAGCAGAACGGCATCGTCTTTCTCGACGAGATCGACAAGATCACCAGCCGCCAGGAGACCTTGGGCGCCGAGGTGTCGCGCCACGGCGTGCAGCGCGACTTGCTGCCGCTGGTGGAGGGCACCACGGTTTCGACCAAGTACGGCATGATCAAGACCGACCACATCCTGTTCATCGGCAGCGGAGCGTTCCATCTGTCCCGGCCATCCGATCTGATCCCGGAACTGCAGGGCCGCTTTCCGATCCGCGTCGAGCTCGGCAGCCTTTCGGTCGAAGACTTCGAGAGGATCCTGACCGCGACCGATGCCTGCCTCACGCAACAATACCAGGCGCTGCTCGAAACCGAAGGAGTCCAGCTCGAATTCCGGCAGGAGGGTATCCGACGGCTGGCCGAGATCGCCTGGCAGGTCAACGAAAAAACCGAGAACATCGGCGCGCGCCGGCTCTACACCGTGATGGAGAAATTGCTCGAGGACGTTTCATTCGAAGCCGACCGCCATCAGGGGCAGAAAATCGTCATCGACGCCGCCCGCGTGGACGCGCGGCTCAAGGATCTGGCGCAGAGCGAAGATCTGGCGCGATACGTACTCTAGCCCGGCGCACTGATCCGGTGCCGGCCCGCCGTTTCCCCAAAGCGCGGCTTTTCCTCATAATCGCGCAGACTGATTGCTGACCCGGTTCAACCATGCCACAAGGAACGACGTTCACCCTCGAAGTCAACGCCAAGCTGCCGCGCCGTCTCGCCCGGCTGGAGGAGCTCGCCAACAACCTCTGCTACAGTTGGGATCGGCAGACGCGGTTGCTGTTCTCTCGCCTCGACACCCTGCTCTGGGATGAAGTTGGTCACAACCCGAAGGCTTTTCTGAAGCGGGTCGACGAGCAGAAACTGGTGGATGCCGCCGACGACCCGGTGTTCCTCGGCAATTACAACCGCGTGCTCTCCGAGTTTGATACCTACCACGGCGAGCCCATGCGCAGGGACGGTTCCGAGTGGCTGCGCCAGAGCGATCTGGTCGCGTACTTCTGCGCTGAATTCGGATTTCACGAAAGCCTGCCGATCTACTCCGGTGGACTGGGCATTCTCGCCGGCGATCATTGCAAGTCGGCAAGCGACATGCGCTTGCCCTTCATCGGCGTGGGCCTGCTCTATCGCCAGGGCTATTTCCACCAGACCATCGACACGGAAGGCAACCAGAACGCGCTTTACTCCGATTCCGATTTCGAGGACCTGCCGGTGTCGCCGGTGTTGCGCGATGACAGCTCCGAGGCAAGGGTCAAGGTCGATCTGCCGGGGCGCGCCGTGCACGTGAAAGTCTGGCAGGCAAAGGTGGGGCACGTAACGCTGTACCTGCTCGATACCGACCTCGATGAAAATTCCGCCGACGATCGCGACATCACTCACCGCCTCTACGGTGGCGACCGGAACACGCGCATTGAGCAGGAAATCGTTCTCGGTATCGGCGGCGTGCGCGCACTGGTGGAACTGGGACTGAAACCGACCGCATGGCACATAAACGAGGGCCACCCTGCATTCCTGGTGCTCGAGCGCGTGCGCATGCTGGTCGGCCAGGGACTGACTGTCGACGCCGCGCTCGAAGCGGTCGCCGCCAACACTGTGTTCACGACCCACACTCCGGTACCCGCGGGCCATGACCACTTCAGCGCGGATATCATGCGCGAGCATTTCTCCTGGTTGCGCAAGGAACTGGGCATGAGCGAGGAAGACCTGCTTGCGCTTGGCCGGGTTGACGGTAACCAGGAGTTCAACATGACCGCGCTGGCGATCCGCGGATCGCGTTTTCAGAACGGCGTCAGCCGCATTCACGGCAGCGTGTCCGCGCGCATCTGCGCGCCGCTGTGGCCGGAAGTGGCGGCGGAGGAGAATCCGCTTTCCTACGTCACCAACGGCGTGCATGTGCCCACTTTCCTGGCGCCGGAATGGTCCGACCAGTTCGACAAGTTTCTCGGCTTCGACTGGTCTCACCATGCCAACAACGAGGCGTTCTGGCAGCGCATCGACGATATGCCGGACCATCTGTTCTGGAGCGTGCGCCAGTCCCTGAAAGCGCAAATGCTCCACCTGGTGCGCTACCGGGTGTCGCGCCAGCACTTCCGCAACCGCGGGTCCGAGGCCCATCTTGACCGCCTGCTGCACTGCGCCGATCCGGTCAATCCGAACGTGCTCACCATCGGCTTCGCGCGCCGCTTTGCTACGTATAAGCGCGCGGCGCTGCTGTTCGAGGATCTCGACTGGCTGCGCCAGATCCTTGGCGACGAAAAACGCCCGGTCCTGTTCATCTTCGCCGGCAAGGCGCATCCGGCCGACGTGCCGGGCCAGGACATCATCCGCCGGCTCACGCAGATGGCGCACCTGCCGGACTTCGAGGGCAAAATCCTTCTGATCGAGGATTACGACCTACGTCTGGCGCGGCGCCTGGTTTCCGGAGTGGACGTGTGGCTGAACAACCCGGTGTATCCGCTGGAAGCGAGCGGCACGTCCGGAATGAAGGCTGGAATGAACGGCGTGCTCAACCTCTCGGTGCTCGACGGCTGGTGGGACGAGGGTTACGACGGCAAGAACGGCTGGGCGATCAAGCCGGTGTCGGAAAGCCTGGACCAGGCGCGCCGCAATTTCGAGGAAAGCCGGACCCTTTACGAGTTGCTGCAGGACCACGTGATTCCGATGTACTACCGGCGCGGTGACATGGGTTATTCGGCCGAGTGGCTGCGCATGGCGAAGCGCTCCATTGCCACGCTGCTTCCACGATTTTCGTCGACGCGCATGGTAAGCGAGTACCTGGCGAAATTCTACCTTCCCGCCACCCGCCAGGGCCGGCGCTACGGCGAGTCGAACTTCGAGGCGGCGCGCCAGCTAGCCGAGTGGAAGAGGCATGTGCGCAGTTCCTGGCCCAAGGTCGGCATGCGCCGACTGGACGCGCCGAAGAAACGCGTCGCCTTCGGCGACAACGTGCGTTTCGAAGTCGGTGTCGACCTCGACGGCCTGAAGCCGGAGGACGTGAAAGTCGAACTTTTGATCGCCAACCAGTTGAGCCGCGACAACGAAGCGCAGGCAACGCGCTATCAGTTCCAGTCGGAGGGGGTACGCACCGAGAAGGGCGAACATCGCTTCGTGCTGGAACTGAGCCCCGAGCACTGCGGCAAACTCGGATACCGCATTCGCTTGTATCCGCATCACGAATTGCTGACCCATCCCTTCGAGATGGGCATGATGCGCTGGCTTTAGCGGATGCCGATTCGGATCGATCGCCTCGATCACTTCGTACTGACCGTCAAGGATATTGACGTGACTTGCGCGTTTTACTCGCGCGTGCTCGGCATGGATGCGAGGACCTTCGGCGATGACCGCCGGTCGCTCCATTTCGGTGCGGCAAAGATCAACCTGCACAAGGAAGGCAGGGAATTCGAACCCAAAGCCGCCAGGCCGGGCCCCGGTTCTGCCGATGTTTGCCTGATCGCCGCTACCCCGCTGGCGGAAGTGATCCGGCACTTGCTTGAATGCGGAGTGGAGATCATCGAAGGTCCAGTGCAAAGAACCGGTGCGACCGGGCCGATACTCTCGGTGTACTTTCGCGACCCCGACGGCAACTTGATCGAGGTTTCCAACTACGGCTAGTCCAATGCGACAGCCGTTGACGCCTTGTCGGCTAAGCGCCGCTCAGAAAGTACACGCCGAAGTAACCACGGGCATCGGTCCACAGCCGGTGCGCGGCAAATCCCGCCTCGCTTGCCAGCGCGGCGAAGCTTCGCGGCGTGTACTTGTAGGAATTCTCGGTATGGATGGATTCACCGGCTTGGAAGCGGATCGGTCTTCCGGCGAGGTGCACGACCTGCGAGACCATGCTGACCAGATACATTTCCACGCGCTGCAGGGATTCATTGTAGAAGGCGTGATGTTGGAAGCGGCGTTCGTCGAAATCCGCCCCCACTTCGCGATTGAGCCTGGTAAGGACATTGAGATTGAATGCGCGGGTCAGCCCTTCCGGATCGTTGTAGGCGCGATCGAGCAGCGTCGTCTGTTTCTGAAAATCCACGCCTACGATCGCACCGCCGTCCGCTCCCGCCATGCGCGCAAGCAATCCGAGAAACGCGCGCGCATCATCGGGTTCGAAGTTGCCGATGGTCGAGCCGGGAAAGAATACGACGCGGCGGCGCCCGGGCGGCAGCGGCAGTTGCCCCGCCAGCTCGACGCCGAAGTCGGCGCAGACGGCGAATACCTCGAGCCACGGATATTCGAACGCAAGCGTTTCGGCGGCCGTAACGAGTTGCGCTTCGGCGATGTCGATGCCGACATAGGCCGAAGGGAGGAGCTGCGGCAGCAAAAGTCGCACTTTCGACATGTCCCCGGGGCCGAACTCGAAAACCGCGCAGCCCGGTCCGACCGTCCGCGCAATCGCGTCCGCGTGGCCGGCGAGTATGCCGCGCTCGGTGCGCGTCGGGTAATATGCGTCGGTCTTGCAGATGGCGTTGAAAAGCTCGCTGCCGCGGGCATCGTAGAAAAGCTTCGGTGACAGGCGTTTTGACTCGCGGGCGAGGCCGGAAATCACTTCGTCGACATCGATTTCACCGCCGCTGCCGAGCGATATCACCGTAACATTGGCCGGACGCCGCGCGGCGGAGGGTTCGCGTAGTGTGGTCATTGAAGTCCTTTTTGGTGCTGCGGCTGCAAACGTACGCCTAACTCCGCGCGGAGAAAAGCCGGGTTTGTAACCAACTGATATTTGGAGGAATGTCGCCGTGGGGCGACGACGCGATGTTTGTCGGCCCCGCGCAATCGGACTTACACTTGCAGACAATGCCGAGGAACGCAAGATGAATCGTCCGCTCCACTCTCACTCCGATGCCTTTAGCCGCAACGGACTGCTCGAGGACTTGCGTCGGGTCCGCAAACTCACGATCCGATTGTGCGACCCGCTGCAGGCCGAGGACTGCGTAGTGCAGAGCGCGCCGGAAACCAGCCCCGCGAAATGGCATTTGGCGCATACCACGTGGTTCTTCGAGAATTTTCTGCTGGTCCCGTATCTGCAGAAGTATCGGGCGTTTCATCCCCGCTTCGGCTTCCTCTTCAATTCGTATTACGAAAGCGTGGGCGAATTCCATCCCCGGCTTGAGCGCGGCCTGCTGTCCCGGCCCTCGCTGGAGGAGATCAAGGCATACCGGGACTACGTGGACCAGCACATGGGCATGTTGCTCGAGGCGCCCGACACCGCTGGTTCAGGAGAGATTCGAGCCCGCGCCATGCTCGGGATTCATCATGAACAACAGCATCAGGAACTGCTTCTCACCGACATCAAACACCTGTTCGCCTGCAATCCGCTGAAGCCCGCGTATCGCGAGGCAATACCGCCTGAGGCGCTCACCAACCCGCCGCTCGAATGGCTCCGCCTTCCGGCCGGCATGTACGCATTCGGGCATGGCGGGGACGGATTCGCCTTCGACAACGAGGCGCCGCGCCACCGCCGTTACCTTGACGAGTTCTCCCTGGCATCGCAGCCGGTCACCAACGCCGAGTACATCGAGTTCATCGCGGCCGGCGGCTACCGGCAACCGACGCTTTGGCTGTCCGACGGCTGGCGCAAGGTCAACGAGTCACGTTGGACTGCGCCGCTGTACTGGGAGCAGCAGGACGGCGAGTGGTGGCAGATGACGCTTGCAGGGTATCGGCGCGTGGAGCCGGGCGCGCCGGTCTGTCATGTGAGCTATTACGAGGCCGATGCGTTTGCGCGCTGGGCCGGCAAGCGCCTGCCCACGGAGTTCGAGTGGGAAGCCGCCGCGAGCATGCAGTCGCCCGATGGAAATTTTCTGGAAAGCGGGCGCTTCCATCCACAACCTGCCCGCGACGGCGCCAGCCAGTTCTTTGGCGACGTGTGGGAATGGACGCAAAGCGCCTACAGCCCTTATCCCGGCTACCGGCCGACTTCCGGGGCTCTGGGCGAATACAACGGACAGTTCATGGTCAACCAGCTGGTTTTGCGCGGCGGCTCCTGCGTTACGCCGGCCACGCATATCCGCGCCAGCTACCGCAATTTCTTCTACCCGCAGGACCGCTGGCAGTTCATGGGGATTCGTTTGGCCGCATGAGCCTTTTTGCAGGAGGCCACGCAATGATGAAACTCGGACTCGCATTGGCGATCTCGACTGTGCTTGCTGCAGCGGCAAGCGCGCAGACTGCGTTGAAGGAGGTCCAGAAGGAATGGCCCGATTTCCGCTATCTCGAACCCAAGCAGGTGCGGGAATTGCCGGCAGTCATCAAGGCCGACCTGGAGAAGCGTGACTGCAAGGTTCCCATGTTTACCAAGTGGGATGCCCGGCACAACGTGATCCAGGGACAGTTCCTCAGTCCCGGTCAGCGGGACTGGGCGGTGCTGTGCCGGCACCAGGACAAGAGCAGCATCCTTATTTACCCGGGCAGCGCGACCGCAGACGTGCAGATGGTTCGCAGCGAAGATCACGACCCTTACCGCATCATCCATACCGCCACCGCGTTCGTGTTGCAGAAACGCGCCATCCGCGACAAGCTGACCGAATCGCTGCCCCAGTTCGATCACGACGGCATCGAAGACGGTCCGATCCAGAAGGCCGCGATCGTTCTCTACTATCGCGACGGCGAGTGGATGGAATTCTGAAACCGGGATGAGGCGTATCTGCGTCTTCTGCGGCTCTAACGCCGGGGCCCGGAGAGAATATGCGCAAGCAGCACGCGCGCTGGCCGCCGTTCTGGTCGAGCGCAAGCTGGGCATCGTTTACGGCGGCGGCAATGTGGGAATGATGGGCGTGCTCGCGGACGCGGCGCTCGAGCGTGGCGGCGAAGTAACCGGCGTGATTCCGCGCACGTTGGTCGACAAGGAAGTTGCCCACCGCGGCGTCACCGAACTCCTGATCGTGGAATCCATGCACGAGCGCAAGGCGCTGATGAATGACCTCTCGGATGCCTTCATTGCGCTGCCGGGCGGATTTGGTACGCTCGACGAATTTTTCGAAGTTCTCACCTGGTCGCAGCTCGGTTTCCACGGCAAGCCGTGCGCCTTGCTCAACGTCGCCGGATACTATGATCGCATGCTCGCCATGCTCGACCACGCCGTCGCCGAACGCTTCCTGCGTCCGGCACACCGCGAACTCGTCATTGCGGATACCGATCCGTCACGGCTGTTGCAACGCCTTAGCGCTTTTTCCCCGGCCCCGAAAGGAAAGTGGGGCGACCCGAAGGGGAACTTTCTGTAATCGAAGCGTCAAACTTCCCGGGGTATATTGACACCCCGTTTTTCGTGCGACGCCGCGGATCGGATCCGGTCCGCTTCTCGTACTTCGGCAGTTTTCAAACCAGAGAGGAAAATGACCATGAGGAAAACCCTGCTATCCATGACTTTGACTACGTTGCTTGTGGCCGCGGGCACGGCTGCCGCGATCGAGCAGCGCCCGATCCTGACGCTGGAAGTGGCCAAGAAGATGGCGGCGGCATGTGAAGCCAGAGCCAAACAGGAAGGCTGGAAGATGAACATTGCCGTCCTGGATTCCGGCGGGAACCTGAAGCATTTCTCCCGCATGGACGACTCGTTTCTGAAGAGCATCGATATCGCGATGATCAAGGCGCAGACCTCGGCCGGTTTTCCGTTCTCGACCAAGCAGGTTGGAGAAATCGCCGCGACCCGTGTACCCGGCATCGCGCACATTCCCGGAATTGCAACATTTGAGGGCGGCCTGCCGATCATGACCGCCGACGGCAAGCACATCGGTTCGATCGGCGTGTCCGGCGCGTCCGCGGAGCAGGACGGCATCTGCGCCCAGGCCGGGCTCGATGCGGT
>JAXIOX010000185.1:0-9153 GCA_045403275.1 Burkholderiales bacterium
TGCGCCGGCCTGCGGCATCGAAAGAAGAAACGCGCTGCCGACGAGAAAAACAACAGCCAACCGCTGAAACAGGCCGCCGCGACGGTGCACCACATCTAAGACCGATCCGGCGCACGCCGGTTCTTGCAAGCTCACGCGCCGCCGGTCCCGGAAACCCAGTGCCCGGACCTGCCGCCGCGCTTTTCGCGCAGCCCGACGCCTTCGATGCGCATGCCCCGGTCCCCGGCCTTGCACATGTCGTAGACCGCAAGCAATCCGACGCTCACCGCAGTGAGCGCCTCCATTTCCACGCCCGTGCGCCCGAAAGTCTCGGCAACGGCGATGCATTCCACCGAGTTCTCTTCGCGATGCACTTCGAAATCGACGCTGACCTTGGTAAGCGCGACCGGGTGGCACAGCGGGATCAACTCGGAAGTGCGTTTCGAACCCTGGATCGCCGCGATTCGTGCCACGCCGAGGACATCGCCCTTGGCCGCGCCGCCTTCGACGATCTTCCGCAGCGTTTCAGCATGCATGAAAATCCTGCCGGCGGCGATCGCGACTCTGTGGGTCTCCTGCTTTTCGGCCACGTCGACCATATGCGCCTGACCGCGGGAATCGAAATGTGTAAATTCGCCCAAGCTGGAATCCGTTTGCTTCGTGTGCGGCCGTCACGCGACCGGGGAACTAGATGAAAGGTGGCGCTATCATAGCACCATGAAATTTTGCTTAGCGATTGCTGTGGTCCTGCTGGCCCCTGCACTTGGTCTCGCCGACGAATTGCCCGACCTGGGCGATGTTTCCCAAGGCGCGCTGTCCCCCGCCCAGGAACGAAAACTCGGCGAGGGCATCATGAGTCAGATTCGCGCCAACGCCGCTTACATTGACGATCCCGACGTTGCCGACTATCTGAACGCCGTTGGCTACCGCCTGGTCGGCAACAGTCCAGATCCGGCCGGCCCGTTCGAATTTTTCGGAATCGCCGACAACTCCGTCAACGCATTCGCACTGCCGGGCGGATTTGTCGGCGTGCATTCGGGCTTGCTGTTCAGCGCGCAGAGCGAGTCCGAACTGGCCAGCGTGCTCTCCCATGAAATCGCGCACGTTACCCAGCGCCACCTTGCCCGCATGGTCGCGGCGCAACAACGTGCCGGACTCGCGTCCATGGCGGCGTTGGCGGTGGCGATCCTCGCGGCGCGCTCGAATCCCGAGGTTTCCGCGGCGGCGATCACCGCGGCGCAGGCCGGCACGATTCAGTCGGCGCTCAACTTCACCCGCGAGCATGAACGCGAGGCCGATCGCATTGGTTTACAGGTCATGGAGAAGTCCGGCTTCGACGTGCACGCGATGCCGGTGTTCTTCGAGCGCCTGCAGAAGGCCCCACGCGCATATGAAACCGGCGCGCCGGCCTATCTACGCACGCATCCGCTTACTTTCGAGCGGATTGCGGACGTGCAGAGCCGCATTCAGGGCGTCCCGTTCAGACAGGTACCCGACAGCCTGGAATTTCACCTGGTGCGCGCCCGACTGTCGGTGCTTGAGGGCAATCCACGCGTGGCGGTTACGAATTTCGACGGCATGCTGTCCGGCCGAAAATTCACCAGCGAGGCGGCGGCGCGCTACGGCCTGGTGGTGGCGCTTCTGCGCGCGGGCGATTTCCCGCGCGCGAGAAAGGAGGTCGCCTTGTTACAGGGTCTCAAGGCGAAAAGCCCGATGATCGATGCAGTGACTGCGCAAACCTTGATCGGCAGCGGAGAGTTCGAGAAGGGGCTGGCGGCTTATCGCGATGGACTGCGTGCCCACCCCAGCCGCCGCACGCTGGTTTACGGTTACGCCAACGCCCTGCTCGACGCTTCGCGCGCCGCGGAAGCCGTGGACTTCCTTGCCGGCAGGCTGGAGTCCCGGTCCCCCGATGCGCGCCTTTACGAGCTGCAATCGCGCGGCTACACCGCACTGGGTAAGCGCTTGCTGCAACACCGCGCGCAGGCCGAGGCCTATGTGCTGCGCGGAAACCTTCCCGCCGCGATCGAACAACTGCAACTCGCGCAGCGCGCCGGCGACGGCGACTTCTTTCAGAAATCCAGCGTCGAGGCGCGACTCAAGGAACTGGTGGCGATCGACATGGAAAACCCGCGCCGTCCCTGAGTCACGGTTTATCGGGATTCCGTCCGTCAGCGGTGCAACGACGTCTGTGAAATCCCCCGCAAGCGTCCGCGGCTTGGGCAGTCGCCTTGAATTTATTCAACAACTTCGCCTTAAGTCTTTGAATCGCCTATCATATCGACCCATGCCCGCTTTGCAGCAAGGGGTGCCGGCACCGCGATCGCGGTATCATTCCGGGCGTTCCCGCCCTTTACTCGCATGAGCAACATTGACGTCATCGATCCGCTGCGCTTGCAGGACATGAAACAGCACGGCGATATCGTGCTGGTGGACGTGCGCACCGACCTGGAAGTCAGCCGCGGCGTCATTCCCGGCGCGCGGCACATCCCGTTGCACCTCCTGCCGGCCCGGCTAGAGGAGATCGACCGCTCGCGCGCCGTAGTGTTCTACTGCCAGTCGGGAGCGCGTTCCGCGCAGGCAAGCGCTTTTCTGAGCGGCAAGGGATGGCACGAAGTCTATAACCTGGCGGGCGGCATGAATGCATGGGTCGGCAAGGGCATGCCGGTTGACGCGCCGGGTTGAATGGCAGAAACGATGATGCAGGGACCCGAGATGGAAACCGAAATTCACTTCGATCGCGAACTCGACGCACGCGGGCTCAACTGTCCGCTGCCGATTCTGCGCAGCAAGAAATCGCTCAACGATATGAGTTCCGGCCAGGTGCTGAAGGTTCTCGCCACCGACCCGGGCTCGGTGCGCGATTTCCAGGCGTTCTCGAAACAGACCGGAAACCAGTTGCTATCGTCGACCGAGACCGGCGGCCTGTTCCTGTTCTTCATGCGCAAGAAGTGAGCGACCCGTGATGCCGGATATCGACCGCCTGATCATCGGTTTCGATCGCGCGTTGCGCACTTTGTGCGGGCCCGCCGTTTCGCTGCGGCCGGTTCCCGGCGAGAATCTGCCCAATCCGGAGCTGAGCGCTGCGGAGAAGCGCCACGCTGCCGCGCTGATGCGCGTGAACCACAGCGGCGAAGTGTGCGCGCAGGCACTGTATCAGGGACAGGCGCTGACCGCGCGCGACGATGCCGCCAGGAAAACTCTCGAACGCGCGGCGGCGGACGAGACCGAGCACCTGGCCTGGACCACGCAGCGCATCAATGAACTGGGTGGGCGGGTGAGCTTCCTCAACCCGTTTTTCTACGCCGGTTCGTTTGCAATCGGCGCGCTCTCGGGTTTTTTCGGAGACAAGTGGAACATGGGATTCCTGGCCGAGACCGAGCGCCAGGTCGAAGGCCATCTCGACAGCCATCTCGAGCAGCTGCCGGCCCAGGATGAAAAAAGCCGCGCCATCGTCGCGCAGATGAAGGAAGACGAGGCACGCCATGCCAATACGGCACTGGCCCTCGGTGCCGCGGAACTGCCGGAACCGGTCAAGCAGGCGATGCGGATGTCCTCGCGCCTTATGACGGTGTCGACCTACCGGGTTTGATCCCCCGCCTCAGACCTCGACGATCTCGAAATCGTGGGTGATCTCGGCGGTCTTGCCGAGCATGATCGAGGCCGAGCAATATTTCTCCGCCGAGAGATGAATTGCGCGCTCGACGTGTTCGCGCCTGACGTTGCGCCCCCTGATCACGAAGTGAAAGTGAATGCGCGTGAAAACCTGCGGGTCGGCGGGGGCGCGCCCGGCGTCGACTTCCAGCACGCAATCGGTGATGTCCTGGCGCGCCTTCTTCAGGATCGTCACCACGTCGTAAGCAGTACAGCCGCCGGTGCCTGCCAGCACGGTTTCCATCGGCCGCGGCCCGAGATTGCGGCCGCCGCCCTCCGGCGCACCATCCATCACCAGCGCATGGCCGCTCTCGGTCTCACCCAGGAAAGCGACGTTCTCGATCCACTTCACCCTGATTTTCACTACCGTCCTCGACGCGGCTTGTAACCGCTTTGCGCGGTCATCGACTGGCACTGACCGCAAGGCGCAGATGGTACCAGCCGAGACCGGGCCCGCGCGCCAACAAAGCGCCCAAAACCAAATTATCCAGAGGCCTGGCCGCAAATTCCGCCCAGGCTTCCCGGAGGCTGATTTCTCGATAACTTACATGGACTTAAGTAACATGGGGTGTAATTTGCCCAAGCACCTACTGTAAAATGCAAGCCTTTTGAAATCTGACGGATCGAAACATGGCTGACAGCAACATCGATCGCCACAAACGGCGCTTTCTTTTGGCCGCCACCAGCGTTGCCGGTGGTGTGGCGGGTGTCGCTGCGGCCGTGCCCTTCGTGGCGAGCATGAACCCGAGCGCGCGGGCAAGGGCTGCCGGCGCACCGGTCGAAGTGGATCTGTCAAAGGTCGAGCCGGGGATGATGGTGACGGTGGAGTGGCGTGGCCAGCCGGTGTGGGTCGTCCATCGCACCAGGGAGATGATCGACAGCCTGCCAAAACTCGACGGGATGGTGGCCGATCCCAAGTCTTCCATGCCGATGCAACCGGATTATGCAAAGAATGAAGCCCGTTCGATCAAACCCGAATACCTCGTGCTGGTAGGCATCTGCACTCACCTCGGTTGTGTGCCGTCGCAGAAGCTTGCTCCCGGAGCCGAAAGCGGTCTGGGCGAAGATTGGCCGGGCGGATTCTTCTGCCCCTGTCACGGTTCCAAGTTCGATCTCGCCGGCCGTGTCTACAAGGGCGTGCCGGCCCCCGCGAATCTCAAGGTTCCCCCGTATACCTACCTGAGCGACACGCGTCTGCTAATCGGTGAAGACAGCAAAGGAGCATGACGCGATGGGCAAAATGACGGCGTTGCTCAACTGGATCGACGCGCGCTTTCCGCTGACGGCGACCTGGAGAACGCATCTTTCAGAGTATTACGCGCCGAAGAACTTCAACTTCTGGTACTACTTCGGCTCGTTGGCGACGCTAGTGCTGGTGATGCAGATCGTCACCGGCATTTTCCTCACCATGCACTACAAGCCCGATGCCGCGCAGGCCTTCGCTTCGGTCGAATACATCATGCGCGACGTCGACTGGGGATGGGCGATACGCTACATGCATTCCACCGGCTCGTCGCTGTTCTTCGCGGTGGTGTACCTGCACATGTTTCGCGGCCTGATCTACGGCTCCTACCGCAAGCCGCGCGAGTTGCTGTGGCTGCTGGGCGTGCTGATCTACCTGTGCCTGATGGCGGAGGCCTTCTTCGGCTACTTGCTCCCGTGGGGCCAGATGTCCTACTGGGGCGCGCAGGTGATCGTCAATATGTTCGCGGCCATCCCCTTCGTTGGTCCGGATCTGGCGGTGTGGATTCGCGGAGATTACGTGGTGTCCGATGCGACGCTGAACCGTTTCTTCGCTTTTCACGTGATCGCGATCCCGCTGGTGCTGCTGGGCCTGGTCGCCGCGCACCTGGTGGCGCTGCACGAGGTCGGCTCCAACAATCCCGATGGCATCGAGATCAAGAAAAAGAAGGATCCCAAGACCAGCATTCCGCTCGACGGCATCCCCTTCTTTCCTTATTACGTGGTGAAGGACATCTTCGGCGTGGTGGTGTTCCTGATGGTGTTCAGCGTCATCGTGTTCTTTGCGCCGGAGCTGGGCGGCTACTTCCTCGAGCACAACAATTTCGTGCCCGCCGATCCGCTCAAGACCCCGGTCCACATCGCCCCGCTGTGGTACTTCACCCCGTTTTATTCGATCCTGCGCGCTGTGCCGCCGTTGCTCGGCTCGCAGTTTCCGGGCGTGCTGGCAATGGGCCTTGCCGCCCTGGTCTTCTTGTTCCTGCCGTGGCTCGATCGCGGCGCCGTCAAGTCGATCCGCTACCGGGGGTCGGTCTACAAGACCGCGCTGGCGCTGTTCGTGATCTCCTTCCTGGTGCTGGGCTATCTCGGCACCGTGCCGACCAACGTCTGGGGCCAGTTCGGCGGCTGGCTGGGCGGCGCGGAACGCGCGACCGTGGTGGCGCGTATTTTCACGATCATCTATTTCCTGTTCTTTGTGCTGATGCCCTGGTACACCAAGATCGACAAGACCAAGCTGGAGCCTGAGAGAGTGACAAGGTGAGACGATTCGTTCTCGCATTGCTTTTCGCGCCCGCCGCGGTTCATGCCGCTGGCGGGGACTTCCAGCTCGATCGCGCCAACATCGATTCCGGCGACGTGCTGTCGATCCAGCGCGGCGCAAAGGTTTTCGTCAACTACTGCCTGAATTGTCACTCCGCGACGGCGATGCGCTACAACCGCCTGATGGATCTCGGGCTGACCGAGCAGCAGATCAAGGACAATCTGCTGTTCACGGGCGAGAAAGTCGGTGATCCGATGCACATTGCCGCCAGCAACAAAGACCAGCGGGAATGGTTCGGCGTCGCGCCGCCGGATCTTTCCGTGATCGCCCGCTCACGCGGCGTGGACTGGATTTACACCTACATGCGCAGCTTCTATCGCGACCCGGCGGGTGTGACCGGCTGGAATAACCTGGCATTTCCGAATGTCGCCATGCCGCACGTGCTCTGGCAGCTGCAGGGCACCCAGGTCCTGGAATCCGAGATCGAGGACCGCGGCGGGCACAAGGTCGAGCACAAGAAGCTCGTGCTGCAATCCCCCGGAACCCTGTCTCCGCTGGAGTACGACAAGCTGGCGCGCGATCTGGTGAACTACCTTTCCTACATGGGCGAGCCGGCCAAGGCCCGGCGCGTCCAGATTGGTATCGTCGTCCTGTTCTTCCTGTCGCTCCTGCTTGTGCTCAGTTGGCTGCTCAAGACGGAGTACTGGAAAGACGTGCACTGACCAATTTGCCCAGGTAACGGCCCATGATGACCCTGTATTCGGGCACCACCTGCCCATTCAGCCAACGCTGCCGCATCGTGCTCTACGAAAAGGGGATGGATTTTCAGATTATCGACGTGGACCTCTACAACAAACCGGAGGACCTGGCGGTGATGAACCCATACAATCGTACCCCGGTGCTGGTGGAGCGCGACCTGATCCTGTACGAGTCGAATATCATCAACGAGTACATCGACGACCGCTTTCCGCATCCGCAACTGATGCCGGCCGACCCGGTGATGCGCGCGCGGGCGCGGCTGTTCCTGTTCCGTTTCGAGAACGAGCTGTTCTCCAACGTCGATGCAATCGAGGGTGGCACCCAGAAGCAGGCCGAGAAGGCGCGCCAGATCATCCGCGACAACCTGACGCAGATCGCGCCGGTGTTCGTCAAGCAGAAGTACATGCTCGGCGAGGAATTCTCGATGCTCGACGTGGCGATCGCGCCACTACTCTGGCGACTGGATTTCTACGGCATCCAATTGCCCAAGCAGGCCGCACCGCTGATGAAGTACGCCGAGCGGCTGTTCAGCCGCCCCGCTTTCATCGATTCGCTCACGGCTTCCGAAAAGGTGATGCGCAAGTGAAGGAAACCGCGACCACCCCCTACCTGATCCGCGCGATCTACGAGTGGTGCTGTGACAACGGGCTGACTCCGTACATCGCGGTCAAGGTGGACGAGACCACCAAAGTCCCGACCGAGTACGTCAAGAACGGTGAAATCGTGCTCAACGTAAGCGCCGACGCCACCCGCAATCTGAAAATCGGCAACGACCTGATCCAGTTCTCCGCGCGTTTCGGCGGCGCATCGCGAGAGATCTCGGTGCCGATCATCGCGGTGGCGGGAATCTTCGCCAAGGAAACCGGGCACGGCCTGGCGTTCCAGACTTCGCCGTCGCTGCCCGCGCCGGTGGTCACGCCGCCAAAGACCCATACTGGTTTACCGGACGATCATCGTCCCAAGCCACCGGCGGGCCGCCGGCCGCGACTGCAGGTGATCAAGTAGGTCCGGCTGCAGCGGTTTCGTGGCTTCAATGCTGGGCCTATAATGCGGCGCAAGCCGGCATAGCTCAGTTGGTAGAGCAGTTGATTTGTAATCAAAAGGTCGCGGGTTCGATTCCTGCTGCCGGCACCAGTGTCTCGATGCACCGATTGAAAAGTGGCCACCTCGCTTGCGGGAGTGAAATGACAAGATTCTTTGCGTTTGGAGTGTTGTTGATGACCGCGGTCGCTGTGTCTGCACAGACGGCCGAGACGCCGATATTGACGGTCGAGCAGGCGCAGCAACGTGCCCAGCACGCACGCGAACAGATGACCGCTGCCGAGCGCAAGGTGCGTGCTGCCGAGAAAAAGGAACAGGCTGCCTACAAGGAGCTGGAGGCCGCGCAAAAACGCATGGAAGATGCGCAGCGCGCCTATGAGGAGGCCAAGGTGCGCGCCGAACAGGCGACCCAGGCGTCGCGCACGGTTCAGGCGGAGTTTGACCAGGCGCGCGCCCGGCATCAACAGGAATATCAGAATCTCAAGCGCGCCCACGATGCCGCTGAAGCGGCCCGCAACGCGCCCCGCTAGTAGGGAAGCTCCGACCAAGGTCCGCGACGCGCATTGTGCCAGGTGCGGATGACTGCTAGGCACGCCAGAGCGCAGAACACTGACCCGCCTGCGGGATGTGACCGCGGAGGCACGCACAAGCACGCGCAATTTGGCCACGATGCCTCCCGCTCCGGGGTCGCATCCAAGCAGATGACGTTGGGAACCTGCTCCGCCCTGAGCGGGCGCTCTGCGCCGGCTCCTGCTTCTGTGCGCTCCGGACTCGGCGCGCGTAGCCTCGGGACGGGCAGGAGCGCAGGGTGGCCGCGTCAACCGATACAAACGGAACGCTTATACGGCGGCTCCCGCAAACTGGCGTACCGCGAACGAGTCGCAGCCGTCCGGTTACACGGCGTCCTAGCCGTCTTGCCCTTGATCCGAATCGCCTCGGTCGCGCATGGGGAACTTGATCAGAGCTTCCCTAAGCCCGCTCCGGCGCGCGCCGCATGCACGCGGGAATCCGGCGTGCCAGCCTGCCGCGGATCCGATTAAGGCAAAGGCCGGCAATGAAAATCCACGAATACCAGGCGAAACAAATCCTCGGGAAGTACGGTGTTCCTACGCCCCGCGGCACACCCTGCTTCAGCGTAGAGGAAGCGGTGAGTGCGGCGAAGAAGCTCGGCGGCAATGTGTGGGTGGTGAAGGCGCAGATCCACGCTGGTGGCCGAG
>JAXIOX010000284.1:0-4919 GCA_045403275.1 Burkholderiales bacterium
CGCAGTGGGGTTCACGCTGCGCAGGGCTCCTGGAGCGTCGCGCAGCGAACCTACAAGACGCGCCCGATGCTTCCGGTCTACCGGCGCCAGCCGTTTCCGGATCGCCTGATCAGCGAATCCGCCGTCTACGGCAGCACGGTGTTCGAAACTGACGCGCTGCGAATGTGGTCCACCGGCGACGACATCGGTATCGTCAGTTTCAAGACCAAGATGCACTCGATCGGCGAGGACGTGCTCGACGGCGTGATGCAGGCGATCGACGAGGCCGAGCGCGGCTTCAAGGGCCTGATCATCTGGCAGACCGAGCCTCCGTTCTCGGTCGGCGCCAATCTCTCCGGCGGCGGCAATCGCAAGAGCGAGGCCAAGCCGTCGGCATTTGCGTCAACTATGAAGAAGTTCAAGCGCCAGGCGGAGTCGGCAATCCTCAAGGCGGCGCGCACACTCAACGTGGCGGACGCGCTCATGGCCGGTCGGCTGGAGAAAGTCGAGCAGGTGGTGGAGCAATTCCAGGCGACGTCGCAGGCGCTGCGCTACTCGATGATTCCGACGGTCGCGGCGGTGGACGGGATGGCACTGGGAGGGGGCTGCGAATTCGTCATGCACTCGGACCGTGCCGTGACCGCCATGGAAAGCTACATCGGCCTGGTGGAAGTCGGGGTCGGTCTGCTGCCCGCCGGCGGAGGCTGCAAGGAATTCGCGCTGCGGGCGGCGGCGGAAGCCAGGGGCGGTGACATGTTTCCGTTCCTCAAGAACTACTTCCAGAACGTGGCGACGGCCCAGGTGGGCAGGAGCGCCGAGCATTCGCGCGAGCTTGGTTATCTGCGCCCCGGCGATCGGGTCGTGATGAACCGGTTCGAATTGCTGTACGCGGCCAAGGCGGAGTTGAACGCCATGGCCGAGGCCGGCTACCGGCCACCGCTGCGGGCGCGCAACTTCCCGGCGGCGGGACGCACGGCGATCGCCACTTTCAAGATGGCAATGGCCAACATGCTCGCCGGCCGGCATATTTCGGAGCACGATTATCTGATTGGCAGCAAGGTCGCCTATGTACTGTGCGGCGGGGACGTCGAACCGGGCACGCCAGTGACCGAGGAATGGTTTCTCGATCTGGAGCGGCAGGCGTTCATGGAATTGATCGCCACCGAGAAGACCCAAGCCCGGATCGAACACATGCTCAAGACCGGCAAACCATTAAGAAATTAATTTTCACCGCAAAGACGCAAAGGACGCGGAGGAAAACCAAAAACGAGGAACACATGCGAGAGTGAAAAGCCGGTCCGGTGCTGAAATCACCACCGATACCGGGTTTCAACTTTCGAATGTTTTTTTGCTCTTGCCTTTCCTTTGCGTCCTTTGCGTCTTTGCGGTGAGATTTGAATTGGAGATTCAAACATGGCGAAGCAAGTGCAGGATGCATACATCGTAACCGCGACGCGCACGCCGGTGGGCAAGGCGCCGCGCGGCGTATTCAGGAATGTCCGTCCCGACGACATGCTGGCGCACGTGCTGAAAAGCGCGCTCGCGCAGACGCCGGGGCTGGATCCCTCGGTGATAGACGACGTCGTGGTCGGCTGCGCCATGCCGGAGGCCGAGCAGGGAATGAACGTCGCACGCATCGGACTGCTGCTCGCCGGATTCCCCAACAACGTTTCGGGAATGACCATCAATCGCTTCTGTTCGTCGGGGCTGCAGGCGGTGGCGATCGCGGCGGACCGAATCCGTCTCGGCGAAGCCGAAGTCATGATCGGCGCCGGCACCGAGAGCATGAGCATGATTCCGATGGGCGGCAACAGGATCGCCGCCAACGAGCAGTTCTTCCTCAAGGACGAAAACGTCGGCATCGCCTACGGCATGGGCATCACCGCGGAGAAGGTCGCGGAGCAATGGAAAGTCAGCCGCGAGGCCCAGGACCTGTTCGCCACCGAGTCGCACCGGCGCGCGCTTGCGGCGATCGACAAGGGCGAGTTCGCAGACGAGATCACGCCTTATACCGTCAACGAACGCCTCCCCGATTTCGAGCACCACCAGGTGGCGACCCGCAGCAAATTAGTCAGCGTGGACGAAGGTCCGCGCCCCGGCACAACCGCGGATGTGCTGGCGAAACTGCGACCCGCGTTCGCCGCCAACGGCACCGTCACCGCCGGCAATAGTTCGCAGACATCGGACGGGGCCGGGGCGGTGATTCTTGCCGGCGAAACTGCCGTCAAGCGCTTCAACCTGCAGCCGCTGGGACGCTTTCTCGGCTTTGCGGTAGCCGGCGTGCCGCCGGAAATAATGGGAATCGGTCCGAAGTTCGCCATTCCCAAGGTGTTGAAGCAGGTGGGGCTGAAACAGGACGCGCTGGACTGGATCGAATTGAACGAGGCTTTCGCGGCGCAAAGCCTGGCGGTGATCGGCGACCTGGGGCTTGACCGAACGAAGGTAAATCCGCTGGGCGGGGCGATCGCGCTCGGTCATCCGCTGGGCGCCACCGGTGCCATCCGCACCGCGACGCTCCTGCACGGAATGCGCCGGCGCGGCCAGAAGTACGGCATGGTCACGATGTGCATCGGCACCGGAATGGGTGCGGCCGGTGTCTTCGAGTCTCTGCGGTAAACTCCTGCACGGAGCAACGCCCGGTCGCCGGCGGCGTCGTGCATGCCGTGGTGCAGAAGACCATCCAGGTCGCCGGGAAAGACACGTACCAGGCGAAGCTGCAGCAAGGGATGTCATAGTAGCAGGACGGCTCGGCTAGAATCTGCGGGAGAAGGCGATCACGATCACCGATCACCGCGGCAGGAAAAGGTGTCGGGCGCAACCACAAGGAGAAAAATTAATCATGAACGCGTTCAAGTCCGTCATGCCCGGCGCCGCAGTCCTGGCATTGCTGGCGGGGAGTGCTTTTGCCGACTCCATGTCTCCGGTCGGAGTGTGGCGCAGCATCGACGACAAGACCAAGAAGGAGCGCTCGATCATCCGCATCACCGAGGTCAACGGCGCGCTCCAGGGCGTGGTGGAAAAGATTTTTGATCAGCCCGGCGACGACCCGGGACACTTGTGCAAGGAGTGCAAGGACGAACGCAAGGACAAACCGATCGTTGGCATGACCATCCTGTGGGGGTTGAAGCAGGATGGCGCCGGCTGGTCCGGCGGAGAAATTCTCGATCCGAAGAACGGCAAGATTTATCGCGCCAAGATGAGCCTGTCGGAGGACGGCAAGACCCTCAACGTGCGCGGTTTCATCGGCGTATCGCTGATTGGCCGTACTCAGACCTGGTGGCGCGAGCAGTAGGAAACGCCGATGGCGGGGAAGCTCAAATTCTGGGGCTGGGGCCTTGAAGCCGAGGTGCTGCGCCCGGAGGAAGTGAGCGCGCTCGAGGCCGCATACGCGCGTCGTTTCGGTATTGTTGCTTACGACGTGACTCCTGCCCCCCGCGCGGAGGAAATCCGCTTGCGCGCCCCGCGCGTAGCACCGCCGCAAAGCCTGCTGGACGTGTGCTCGACCGAGCATTACCAGCGGCTGCTGCACAGCTACGGCCGGTCTTTCTTCGACAGCGCCAGGATTTTCGCGCGCGACTTCGCGAATCCGCCGGACGTTGTAGCCTTCCCACGCGACGAGCGCGAGATCGTTGCCGTACTGGACTGGTGCGATTCGGTGAACGCCGTTGCCATTCCCTGGGGCGGAGGTTCCAGCGTGGTCGGCGGCGTCGAGCCGCCGCACACCGACAGGCATGTGGTCACCATCGACCTGAAGCACCTTGGGCGCGTGCTCGAGATCGACACGACCTCGCAGGCCGCACGCATACAGGGCGGTACTTACGGGCCGGCGCTGGAAAGCCAGCTCAAGCCCAGCGGCCTGACGCTGCGCCATTTCCCGCAGTCCTTCGAGTTCTCCACGCTGGGTGGCTGGATCGCCACCCGCAGCGGTGGCCACTACGCCACGCTCTACACCCACATAGACGATTTCGTCGAGAGCCTGCGCGTGGTGACTCCGGCCGGTACCCTGGAATCCTTCCGGCTGCCGGGCTCGGGCGCCGGGCCCAGCCCCGACCGGCTTTTCATAGGCTCGGAGGGGATACTTGGCATCATCACCGAGGCCTGGATGCGGCTGCGGCCACGCCCGACATTTCGCGCCGCAACCGCCGCGCGTTTCAACGATTTCTACCAGGCGGCGGAGTGCGTGCGCGCCATCAGCCAGTCGCATCTATATCCGGCCAATACGCGACTGCTCGATGCCGGCGAGGCGCTGATAAATGGCGCCGGCGACGGCAGGCATTCGGTTCTGGTGCTGACTTTCGAATCCGCCGACCGGCCGCAGGAGGCGAACCTGCAACGCGCGCTCGAGATCGTGCGCACAAACGCAGGCGAGTACGACGAAAGGGTGCTCAATACCGACGGCGCACAGCGTCAAGGGGCGGCCGGACAATGGCGCGACAGCTTTCTGCGCATGCCTTACTACCGCGAAGTCCTGACGCCGCGCGGAATCATCGCCGACACCTTCGAGACTTCGATCACCTGGGACCGCTTTCCTGATTTCCATGCCAGGGTCAAAGCCGAAACCGAGCGCGCGATCGAGGAAGTCAGCGGAATAAAGGGCATGGTCACCTGCCGCTTCACCCACGTCTATCCGGATGGGCCGGCGCCTTATTTCAGTTTCCACGCGCTCGGCGACAAGCGCCGCCTGGTCGAGCAATGCTGGGCGATCAAGAGCGCCGCTTCCGAGGTGCTCAATGCGCTCGGCGGCACCATCACCCATCACCACGCGGTCGGACGCGACCACCGACGCTGGTACGACAAGCAGCGGCCGGATCTGTTCGCCGGTGCGCTGCGCGCCGCGAAAAAGTCCCTCGATCCGCGCGGTATGCTGAATCCAGGAGTTCTGGTCGATCCGCTTGCCTGAACGTTGTCGCGTTTGCAGTCGCCGGCGTTAGGTCTATAGT
>JAXIOX010000018.1:0-8244 GCA_045403275.1 Burkholderiales bacterium
CGTCAGATAACTGCGATTGTCGCGCACGAAGCACGGCAGCCATTTTTCGATGTAGTCGCGGATGTCCGCAAGCATGCTGCGCGCGTTGGCGTTCGCCTCCAGGAATGCGATTACCGGCGCGTCTTTTCCGCTCAACGGACGCAACGCCGGATCGTAGTTGGGATTGGGTAGGCAACGCACGTCGAATACCATGTCGGCATCCAGCGGGATACCGTGCTTGAAGCCGAAGGACTGGAACAACAACGTCAGCCCGGACTCACCCAGGTCGAGCAGATCCTTTACCCAGGCCCGCAATGCGTTGGGATTGAGGTCGCTGGTGTCGATCCGATTGCCGAGGTCGCCGATGTCGGCGAGCATTTCGCGTTCGCGCTCGATGCACTCCGGCAGCGTGCGCTCCTCGTGCGCGAGCGGATGCCGGCGGCGGGTCTCGGAGAAGCGTTTGACCAGGGTATCGGTCTTGGCATCGAGGAAAACCAGATGCAGGTCGATCTCGCGCTGCCGGAGCTGCAGCAGATAACCGGGCAGTTCGGACAGCGTAGCACCGCTGCGTACATCGATGCTGACGGCCACGCGCTGCTGGCCCTCCTGGGCGAGGAACTGCGTAAGCCCGATCAACAGCTTCGCCGGCAGGTTGTCCACGCAGTAGTAGCCGCTGTCTTCCAGGACGTTCAGCGCGATGCTCTTTCCGGAACCGGACAGGCCGCTGATGACGATGAGCCGCATGGACGTTCTAGCCCCGCTTGCTCAACTGCTTCTCCTGGCGCTGTATGAACTCCTGTGTGCTGTCGATTCCGCGCAGTTGCAGGACATAATTGCGAACCGCGGCTTCCGCCAGCACGGCGAGGTTGCGGCCGGCGGCGACCGGCAGCACCACCTTGCGGATGCTGATGCCCATGACGTCTTCCGAGCTGGCGTTGAGCGGCAGGCGTTCCAGGCCGGGAATCACGCCGCCGACCGGTTTTTCCAGCTGCACGATTAGTTTCAGGTTCTTTCTGATGCGCACCGCGGTCTCGCCGAAAATGGTGCGGATGTTGAGCATCCCCAGACCCCTTACTTCGAGGAAGTCCTTCAGCAGTTCGGGACTGCGTCCCTCGAGCGTTTGCGGTGCGATGTGATACAGCTCGACCACGTCGTCGGCAACCAGACCGCTGCCGCGGGAGATCAGCTCCAGCGCCAGTTCGCTTTTCCCCACGCCGCTTTCGCCGGTTATCAGCACACCCATCCCGAGCACGTCCAGGAACACGCCGTGGCGGGTGACGAACTCGGCCAGCGCCCTTCCGAGATAGGTGCGCACCACCCAGATAATCTGCAGGCTGTGCAGGGGCGACGCCAACAGCGGGATATTGCGGGAAGTGGCAAACTCGGCGAGCGTCGGCGGCGCCTTCTCCTGGTCGCTCAGTATGATGCAGGCCAGACCGCTGCCGGCGAGCCGGGACAGCGCCTCCCGCTGTGATTGCTCGCTAAGCGAGGAAAAATACGCGGCCTCGGTGCGGCTGTAGATCTGAATCCAGTTGGGATGGACCAGATTCAGGTGCCCGATCAGGCCCTGCGAGGCCTGATTGATCTCGCTGCTGTCGAGAAAGGGAGAGGGATCGCGCGGCCCGGATACCCAGGCGAGCTTGAGCGCGTCGGCATTTTCCTTATACAGCTGCGCGACGCTGACCAGGGGCATGGGGCTCCCATTCGCTGATGAGACGTTGTACATCCCGCGCATCCGGCAATGCCGCCAGTTGCGCACGCATCGCCTTGTCGCTGAACATCTGCGCCAGTTCCGAGAGTATCTGCAGGTGCAGATCAGTCGCCTTCTCGGGAACCAGCAGCACGAAGATCAATTGCACCGGATTGCCGTCCGGCGCCTCGAAGGGTATCGGCGCTCTGGTGCGAACGAACGCGCCTGCCGCCTCCCGCAACCCCTTGATGCGGCCATGCGGAATGGCAACGCCATGGCCCAGCCCGGTCGAACCCAGTCGCTCGCGCGCGAACAGTGCGTCGAACACCAGGACGCGGCCGACACCAAGCGCGTTTTCGAACAACAGTCCGACGTGCTCGAACACCCTTTTCTTGCTGGTGACATCCAGATCGAGAATGACATTCGCAACGGACAACAGCTTCGATAGCAGGCTCATGCCGGGCGTCCTGGAAACGCGATGGAAGGTTACGGTGCGACCGGTCTGTTGCGGATGGCTTCCCCCTGATGATGATCGACGGCTTTCTCCTTGTGCTTGAGAATCTGTCGATCGAGCTTGTCTACCAGGAAATCGATGGCGGCATACATGTCGGCATCCACGCACTCGACGTAAATGTCTTTGCCGCGCACGTGCACGTTGGCCTCGATTTTCTGGTCGAGCTTGTTTACGGACAAGATGACGTTGACGTCGATGACGTGGTCGAAATGGCGGGTTACTCGGGAAAGCTTGTCGGTTACGTAAGAACGGATGGCGGGGGTGATGTCGAGGTGGTGACCGGACAATTGAAGATTCATTGGTTTCCCTTCTTGCTTTGGTTGATCAGATGCTCTTGCGGAGATTAACAGGCAGGATCTGCAACGATTCCCGGTACTTGGCAATGGTGCGGCGCGCCACCACGATTCCCTGCTTGCCGAGAATCTCGGATATCTGGCTGTCGCTCAGGGGCTTTCGCCGGTCTTCCTCGCCGACCAGCTGCTTGAGCAGCGCGCGGATGGCGGTCGCGGAGCAGGCGCCCCCCGTTTCCGTGGTTACATGGCTGCCGAAGAAATACTTGAGTTCGAAAATGCCGCGCGCGGTAAGCATGAACTTCTGCGTGGTCACGCGTGACACGGTGGACTCGTGCAGCCCCAGCGTGTCCGCGATCTCGCGCAGAACCAGCGGCCGCATCGCCACTTCGCCGTGCTCGAAAAAATGGCGCTGCCGGTCCACGATCGCCTGGGAGACGCGCAGGATGGTGTCGAAGCGCTGCTGCACGTTCTTGATGAGCCATTTCGCCTCCTGCAACTGGCCGGCGAGCTGCTGAAAGCTCGCGTCACGGTTGCGGTTCAGGATGTCGGCGTACATGCGGTTGATGCGCAGCTTCGGCATGGCCTCGGGGTTGAGCGACGCGACCCACAGTCCCTTTATTTTGCGCACCACCACGTCGGGAATGACGTAGCGCGTTTCGCCGTCGGAAAAGCTCGCGGCTGGCCGCGGTTTGAGGCTGGTGATCAGGCTTTGAATGCCGCGCAGCGCGTCGTCGTCGCAGCGCAGCAGTTTCTTGAGCCTGAAATAGTCGCGCGCGGCAAAGGTGTCGAGGTGCTGGGTCACGATCTGCAACGCTTGCTTGCGATAAGGCGTGTCCTCCGGCAGCGCTTCCAGTTGCAGCGCCAGGGATTCGCCCAGGGAGCGCGCGCCGACGCCCGGCGGATCCAGGCTTTGCAGGTATTTCAGCGCAATGGTCAGGTCTTCCGCGCCGATCTCCAGCTCTGTCGGTAACAGCGCCGCGAGCTCGGCGAGATCCTGCGTCATGAAACCATCGTCGTCGAGATTGTCGATCAGATACGCGACGATGCGTTTGTCGCGGTCCGGCATCTGCATGATGTTGATCTGCCCGAACAGGTGGTCGCGCAGCTTGGCCGGCTCGGCAGCGATCTGGGGCGCGTCGGCCTCGTCGTCGGCATCCTGGCCGCTGAACGAACCGTAACCGTCGTCAACGGACCACTCGCCTTCGGGCATGACGCGCTCGTCCGAAGACCCGGCCTCCGCCGGTGCCGGCGCGGACTCGGCTGGCGCAGGTGACGCCGCCGGCAGGGCGCCATTGATAGGGACTGCTGCGGCTTCCTCTTCCTCGTCGTCACGCTCGAGCAGGGGATTTTCCTGCAGGAAGGTCTCGATTTCCTGATCGAGTTCCAGCGTCGAAAGCTGCAGCAGTCGGATGGACTGCTGCAGTTGCGGCGTGAGCGTAAGGTGCTGGGACAGCTTGAGCTGCAGGGAGTGCTTCATTGGCTGGGGGGCTGCAGGCGCAGGTGGCGAAAGGACGGCCTTTCAGGTCTTTGTTACAACTTGAAATGCTCGCCCAGATAAACTTTTCTTACGCTTTCATTATAAACGATTTCCTCGGGTTTGCCGGCCGCCAGTACCGAGCCGTCGTTGATGATGTAGGCGCGATCACAGATCCCCAGGGTCTCGCGCACGTTGTGGTCCGTGATCAGGACGCCGATTTCGCGATCCTTGAGGAAGCGGATGATTTTCTGGATATCGAGCACGGCGATCGGGTCCACGCCGGCGAACGGTTCGTCCAGCAGAATGAACCGCGGCTGCGTGGCGAGCGCACGGGCGATCTCGACGCGGCGGCGCTCGCCGCCCGACAGGCTGATCGCCGGGCTGTTACGCAAATGCGCGATGTGCAGGTCGTGCAGCAGCGTGTCGAGCCGCTCGCGGATCTGGTCTTCCTCGAGTTCGCGCAGTTCCAGCACCGCGCGGATGTTCTCCGCCACGGTGAGCTTGCGGAAAATGGAGGCCTCCTGCGGCAGGTAGGACAGCCCCATGCGCGCACGCCGATGGATCGGGGTGTGGGTCAGCGCCTGCCGGTCGAGAAAAAGGTCGCCGCCGTCGAGCGAAACCAGCCCCACCATCATGTAGAAACAGGTGGTCTTGCCGGCGCCGTTGGGACCGAGCAGCCCCACCACTTCGCCGCTGGCCACGTCGAGTGAAACGTCCTTTACCACCGTGCGCGCCTTGTAGCGCTTGTTGAGTTTTTCCGCGCGCAGTTGACTCATGAACGAAGTTTGGATGGGACCAGTGCCGCCGGGGGACGCGGTTGCAACGTCAGCGTTGCGCCGGTTTCAGCGTGTCGGAGGGCGCCAACTCGACCGATGAGGCGGCCCCCGGCTGCGCAGCGGTCTTGGGCTTGGGCTGGATCACCGCGCGCACCCGGCCCTGCGGATTGCCCGGCGTGGCCACTGTCTTGCCTCCGCCGATGACCTGGAAGAACTCCGTGATCGAGTTGTAGGAAATGTAGTCGCCGCGCACTTCGTCGCGACCGCGCTGGATGCGTGCGTTGGTGAACATCTGCATCTTGTCGGCCTTGCTGTCATATTCGAGGCGCTCGGAAAAGCCCTCGATGAAATCGTCAAAGCCTTCGCGCTTCTGCCGGAAGTGAGCCGGGCTGCCGTAGGCAATCCCGTACTGGAAGCCGTCCGCATCCTGCTTGACGATGATCTTGTCGGCCTTGATCATCATCGTACCCTGCGTGAGCGTCACGTTGCCCTCGAACACCGCCTCTTTCTTGGCGTCGTCGAGCTCCACGCGATCGGCCTCGAGATTGACAGGCTTGTCGCGATCGGCGCGTTCGGCCCACACGGCGAGCGGCGCAATCATGGCGACGGCGAACGCGGCGCAGGCCAGCGCGCGCGCGCGCCTATGGTTGCGAAGGTCTCTTTTGAATACGCTTGGGAACTTCATACCTGGCCTTGACCTCCGACAACAGCTTGACCTGGCGGGTCCGATTATCGAATTCTAAGCCAACCGAGCTGGCCGTGGAATTTCCTTCCACCATTCGCACCGGCTTGTCGGTCTTGGCGAGGTCCTTGTCGGGAATGACATGCAGGAAGCTGGTGAACATGCCGAGCTCGGCGTTGGCTGCGTAGGCGGAGCGCACCACCTGAACGTCGCCGGTGAAAAACACCTCGTCCCCGCCGTGCGCCACTTCCGCGGTATCGGAACGCACTGTCACCGGGGCGCGCTCGTAGTCAAAGTACACCAGGCGTGGCAGCTCCAGGTGGGTGCTCTTGTCGTCCGGGTAGTGCACCATGCGCTTTGCCGACAGGGCGTAGCGGCGCGTGCCGTCCGGGTTCATCTTCATCGCCGAGAAGCCCTCGACGTAAAAGTCCGGGTCGTGGCGCGTGCTGCCGTCGGGCATGCGTGCCGGCGGCTGGACTTTGCGATCGAGCCAGAACGTCAGCGCAGCGAGCAGTGCCAGCAGGATCAGCGGGGACCACGCAACCAGTTTGTCGTTCATCGCAAGTAAGTTGCCAGGTGGGCTTGCAGCGTTCCCTGCGCGCGCATCAGGAATTCGCAGGCTTCCCGAACCGCGCCGCGGCCCCCCGCGTTCTCGGTGACATAGTGGGCGTGGCTGCGCACGATCTGTGGCGCGTCCGGCACGCTGAAAGCCAGGCCGCATCGGCGTAGCACCGGCAGGTCGGGCAAATCGTCTCCCATGAACGCAGTTTCCTCTTCCGCGAGTTTGAGCTTGCGCAACAAGCTGCGATATGTTTGGAGCTTGTCGGTACTGCCTTGCAGTACGTGTGCGATGCCCGTTTCCCTGGCGCGCCGCGCTACGGCGGCTGACTTGCGCCCGGACAGCAGCGCCAATCCTACACCGCTTGCAGCCAGCATTTTGAGCCCGAGGCCGTCGAGGATGTTGAATGCCTTGATCTGCTCGCCGTGCTTGCCGAAATGCAGCGTGCCGTCGGTCAGCACCCCGTCAACGTCGAAAATCGCGAGACGGATGCGGCGCGCGCGCGCGATCAGCCGTTTGTTCACCGGTCACGGTCCTCGCCAGTCGCAGCGTTGCCGGGACGTGACCTCTCTCATATGACCTTCGCGCGCATCAGGTCGTGCATGTTAAGCGCGCCAACCAGCCTCTTTTCGGTGTCCACGGCAAGCAGCTCTGTGATCTTGTACTCCTCCATGAGTTGCACCGCCTCCACGGCGAGCTGATTGGGCCGGATCGTGCGCGGGTGGGAGGTCATGACTTCGCGCACCCCCTGCTTGCGCATATCGACGAGTTTTTCCAGCGTGCGTCGCAGGTCGCCGTCGGTGAAGATGCCGACAAGACGATCGCCGCGTTCCACGATGGCGGTCATCCCCATTCCTTTTTTCGACATTTCCAGCACCGCCTCGGAAAGCGACGCGTTTTCCGGCACTCGCGGAATGGCGTCACCGGTGCGCATGACATCCGAGACACGGGTGAGCAGCCGCCGGCCGAGGCTGCCACCGGGATGCGAGCGGGCAAAATCTTCCTCGCCGAATCCGCGGGCTTCCAGAAGCGCAACCGCGAGAGCATCGCCGAGCGCCAGGGCTGCCGTAGTACTGGCGGTTGGCGCGAGCCCCAGCGGGCAGGCTTCCTCGGCGACATTGGCGTCGAGATGAACGTCGGCTTCGGCGGCCAGCGTCGAACGCGGATTGCCGGTGATGGCGATCAGCCTGGCGCCCTGGCGCTTGATCAGCGGGACGATCACCAGCAGTTCGGCGCTTTCTCCCGAATTCGACAGGGCGATCATCACGTCATCGCGCGTAACCATACCGAGGTCGCCATGGCTGGCTTCGGCGGGATGGACGAAGAATGCGGGAGTGCCGGTACTTGCCAGGGTGGATGCAATCTTGCGGGCGATGTGGCCGGACTTGCCGATTCCGCTCACCACGACGCGGCCGCGGCAACCGAGCACGATTTCGAGTGCGCGCACGAAACTGTCATCGAGTCGCTCCGACAGCTTCACTACGGCGCGCGCCTCGATCTCGAGCACCCGTCGACCCAGCGTGATCGCCTGCGCCGGTGCGATCTTTCCCAGTGCTGTCATGGTGATGGAGTATAACCCATGGCATCGAGCGAACGCCTCCGCGGCATCTCGAGGAGCCGGAAAAGTCCTGTGTTAGAGTTCGTGAAGCAGTCTGTCTGCAATATCCCGCAACGCCTCGCCATACTCCGCTGCCCGTGAACCCCGGAATTCTCGAACTTGTGTTGATACTGCTCGCCACCGCCGTTGTGGTCGTGGTGATCTTCCGGGTGCTCAGGTTACCGGCGCTACTGGGCTACCTCCTGGTCGGCATCGTCATCGGGCCGCACGCACTCGGGCTGGTGCCCGACAGCGGCGAAACGCGCTACCTTGCCGAATTCGGTGTGGTATTCCTGATGTTCAGCATCGGGCTGGAGTTCAGCCTGCCGAAGCTCGTGACCATGCGGCGCATGGTATTCGGGCTGGGTGCCGCGCAGGTCGGTGCGGTGCTGGTGCTTTGTCTTGCCGGTGCTGCGGTCCTGGGCCACGACTGGCGCACGGGTGTCGTGCTCGGCGGGGTTTTCGCGATGTCCTCCACCGCCATCCTGGCCAAGATGCTGGCGGAGCGCCTGGAACTCAATTCCCTTCATGGCCGCCAGATCATCGGCATCCTGTTGTTCCAGGACCTCGCCGTGGTGCCGCTGCTGATCGTAATTCCGGTACTGGGGACGGGCAGTGAAGCGCTGGTGAAAGAGCTCGTGGTGGCATTGATCAAGGCCGGGTTCGTACTGCTGGTG
>JAXIOX010000098.1:0-7865 GCA_045403275.1 Burkholderiales bacterium
AGGTGAAAGGCCGCTTCCTTCCTTATGCCGGCGCGCCGAACGATGCGTTTGATCGCGTCTTCCAGCAGTTCCTTCTTGGCCATGCTCTCTCCGATTTCGTTTGTACCGGTGCCCGGATGGGATTGCACCGCGCCCCCGCAAAAGGACAGCGGCCGGAAAGACAAAGTTCCTCGCCGCGTTCCGTGTCGCCTCTCGGCGACATGGCGATCGCCGTTCAACTTTGCGGAAACCTGCGCCAAATATTCGAGAAATAATCGCCTATGCGAGCCGCCGTACGGAATGGATTCCGCGCGATTTCCCTTCGCGCATGCGTCAACCGACACAGCAATTTTCGCGCCGACAAAAAACAACGGGCACCAACCGGTGCCCGTTATTCTTGAGCGCGTACTGCAGTTGCGCGTCGAGTTTACATCAGGCCGTATTTCTTCTTGGCCGCTTCGATGCACTTCGTTTGCTGGCTGCCGCTCAGCGATTCGCATTTCTTCAGCGCGGCGACATACTCCTGTTCCTTCGCGGAGACATCACCGCCCTGGCTCGGCTGAGCCTGCGGCGCCTGCTGGGTCGTGCGGGGTTCGTCGGCAGCCACGGCGAATCCGTTCATCGCCAACACCAGCATGCCGGCAGCTAATGCAGATAACAGCTTGTTCATCGCGATCTCCTTTACCATTTTGTGAAAAATGAACGAGGTACACGACATCCCGCTTGCACGCGACCACGAGGGTCATTGGTACGGTGAGACGTTTGTCGCGCCCTGTTGAAGCGGCCGGTACAGGTCACTTCGAGAAGTTAGTCAGACATCGACGAGTAGAGTTCAGAAAAAATATGTCGTCGATCGGAGACAGCGCCGAGCGAGAGATTGGTGCCGAATGCTGAGATTGAAATGGTGGCTAGTTGAGAGTCTGTTTCGCACTTCGTATACTTCTGGCTGAGTATCTTTGCTTTTTTTTGCGCTCTCTGCACTCACCTCTGCGCCTACGCTCTCATGGCTGGCCTCGGGCCAGCAATTCAGCTTTCCACGAACACCGTCAGTTTGTGCAGAACTTCGAGCGCGCGATCGAGTTGGCAGTCGCCGTTCTTCGCGCCTATGATTCCGGTTGCCGCCGGTGCGACGACGGCATCCTTCGCACCATGCGCCTGCTCCGCTAAAGGCTGAGCGCACGCGGCGCGGCCCGCTTTCGTCGGCTGGGCTTCCGCCGCAGCCGGCCGCACGCCGGCGACTGCGTCGACTGCCGCCTGCTCGACTTCGATATCCGGCGTGATGCCCCTGCCCTCGATGCGGCGCCCATCCGGCGTGTAGTAATACGCGGTAGTCAGTTTCAGCGCCGCACCGTCGCTCAGTGGAACAACAACCTGCACCGAACCTTTGCCGAAAGTCTGCGTGCCGACGACCGTCGCGCGGCGGTGGGTCTGTAGCGCGCCGGCCACGATCTCCGCGGCGGAAGCGGAGCCGCCGTTGACCAGCACCACCATGGGAACGGTCTTCAGCGCGACGCTGAGACTCTTCGGGAAGTCTTCCGCAGGGCGCGCATCGCGTTCCGCCTTCGTCCGGAGCCGCATCCGCGATTCTTCGACTGCGCTCTCGGTGTACACGATCAGCGCGTCCTCGGGAAGAAATGCCGCGGACACCGCGACAGCGGCCCTGAGAAGTCCACCAGGATTATCCCGCAGATCGAGAACGATGCCTTTCAGGCTGCTGCTGCCGTCCGGCCGGAACATTCCGGCAAGGACGCCGAGCATCTTATCGGCCGTATGCTGGTGAAAATGAGTGATCTGCAGATAGGCGTAGCCGGGATCCATAGGTGCGGACTTCACGCTGCGGCTCTGGATGATCCCGCGCGTCACGGTAACGACGCGCGGCTCGGCGTCGCCCCCGCGTAGCACGGTGAGCACGATGCTGCTGTCGGGTTCGCCGCGCGCGTGCTGGATTGCCTGTTCCAGCGTCAGGCCGGCGACGCTGACCTCGCCGAGCCGGGTGATGAGGTCGCCAGGCTGCAGGCCAGCGCGCCAGGCCGGTGAATCCTCGAACGCCGAGATTACCTTGACGGCGCCGCCCTCCATGCCGACCTCGATGCCGAGGCCGCCGAATCTGCCCACGGCCTCCTGCAGCAATTGTTGGTAGGCTTCCGGGTCCAGATAGTCAGAGTAAGGGTCCAGGCCCTGGATCATGCCGCGTATCGCGTCTCCGACCAGCTTCTTCTCGTCGAGCGGGCCGGCATAGCGGGCCTTGATCTGCTTGAAAACTTCGGCGAACGCGCCCAGAGCTTCGCCCCGTGCGGTTTCGTCCGCGCCGGCGTCCAGGCCGAAATGGCTAAGCGCGGCAAACAAGACACCGAGTAGAAGGCCTTTCGCTCCTCCCAATGACCGATTCGTGCTCAAATCGCGCGCAACCCGCCGCTGCGGTCTACCGACCCGGTTCATTGTCCGATTCAGCTTGAACCTCCCACCTGGACGCACATTGCATATTCTACGGCAAATCCGGGCTGGCCTTAAGAGCACACTCCTCAGATGATCTGCGCTGTTGCTGCTGTGAAACACATCGGCTGGCGGTACGCCTGAACTCGAAGTACTTTTCCGAAGACAAGTCCTTCTTTTTCCTTGTCGAGTTCGACGTCCAGCAGCGCGTAACCGATCGCGACACCGGCAAGGTGCTCTTCGCCACGCTCGCCAAGTGGTGTTCGTGGGGCATCAATCCTTCGGAGTCGGAATTGCACAAGAATATTGCGCAACTCATCACCAGCAAAGTCAATACCTGGGCCCCGGAGTGAACCGGGAAGATTGCCGCCTTCGGCGAATAACCCGGGTTTACCCCTCGGGCGGCAGCCGGTAGAATGAAGGCGTCGTGTATGCACCACGCGTAGTGTACTGACACCCCCTTCAGGTTGACATTGGTCGGGGGTTTTGTCTTTCTGCTCCCCCGCTTTGGAGACGCCGATATGGCCAGGAAACTGTCGCCCGAAGAAGCCGCCGTGATGATCATCCGGCGCCGGCTTCAGCAAATCGAGACCGCGAAAAAGGAGTCACGGCGCAGCGGCGAACCCGAGAAGCCGCGCGTGAGCAAGTCACAGCCGTCGAAATCTTCCCGCGCAGGGCGCTGAGGAAACATCCGAAGATCAGCCCCGTCCCGGCTGTGCATGGGAAATTCGATCAGGGCCTCCCCGACGGTTCCACAGCCCGGCTTTCCAGAATCGACTCCCCAGCCGCATCTGATTGGGCGATTACGCAGTGAATAAAATTTTCATCCACGACCAGTTGATACGGTTCTCCCACTGCGACCCGGCCGGCATCGTTTACTTCCCGCGTTTCTTCGATCTCGCGCATGCGACGATGGAGGACTGGTTCGCCAGCGGCGTCAACCATCCGCTGCCCGATCTCATCCGCGACCGGCGCATCGGTACGCCGACGGTGAGCATCCAGTGCGAATTCGCGTTGCCGCTCAGAATGGGAGACACGTTGCGTTTCGAGCTGCGGGTGCCCAAATTGGGCAGTGCTTCGGTGCAGCTTGCCTACAGTGGCAAGAAGGGCGGCGTCGAACACCTCAAAATTCAGCAGACCATCGTCTTCATGGCGCTCGACGCCGGCCGCGCCGTGTCAATTCCCGAAGATCTGCGTCCTCGCATCGAAGAATATCTGGTGGGATGAACGCGTGCCGCTCTTGCGGCGTGCTTTAGCCGGCCATCGGCCGGCTGGTGTGGGCTGATGCAAAGAGCGGGCTCTGCTACTCTTAAACCGCTACTCGGTTGGAAACAAACAGGCATGATGACCAAATTCTCCTCTGGTCCCGATCGATCCTCGCGGATCATGCTCGCGCTAGCCTGCCTGTTGTGGCCGGCCGTGACGCTGGCACACGTAGGCCAAGGCGACATCTCTGGCGGTTTTCTCGCCGGCGTGGCACACCCGGTACTCGGGCCCGATCACGTGGTGGCGATGGTGGCGGTGGGCATATGGGGTGCGCAACTCGGCGCGCCGGCAATCTGGGTGCTCCCGGTGACCTTCCCGATCGTCATGGCCTTCGGCGGCGTGCTGGGTGGCCTCGGAGTTGCCATCCCCGGGATCGAAGTTGGCATCGCCCTTTCCGCCATCGTACTCGGAGGCATGATCGCGATTGCCGGGCGCCCGCCACTCTGGGTTGCCGCGATTGTCGTCGGGGTTTTCGCAATCTTCCACGGTCACGCTCACGGTACGGAGTTGCCGGAGTCCGCCAACGCGATTTCCTACTCGGTCGGCTTCGTGGCCGCGACCGGCAGCCTCCACGCCCTCGGTATCCTTATCGGCATGGCCAACCGATGGAACGCCGGCGCGAAGGCTTTACGCGCCGGCGGCGGTGTGATCGTCGCCTGCGGACTCTATTTCCTGACAGGTCATTTGATCGCCGGCTAGTGTCCTGTCCCGTCCTCCCACACGCGCGGGGAGGCCTGGTAGCGCAGCAAAACGCCGATTCTCGCCGGGTTTTCAGCCGCGAATTAGCACAACAGGACACTAAGCCAACATGCCTGCCCAAGTCTCAATGCCGGCCGCAAGAGCCGGCGTCGCAGTGTGCCTGGTGCTCGCGGCCGAGAGCGCGTACGCGCATTCGGCAGTCCCTGGCGCCGGTGATTTTTATGCCGGCGCATTGCATGCTCTGACCGCACTGGAACACGTACTCCCGTTCCTGGCGCTCGGGATTCTTGCGGGTCAGCGAGGCAGGACGGCCGAGCCAGTTCTACTGGTGTTTTGCCTTGCGCTCGCGGCGGGCGCAACCGTTGCGCTATGGACTCCTCCGCTGCCGTATGTCGGAATTCTCAATATTTTCTCGGCCATCCTGTTCGGCGCGCTGGTAGCGACGGCATGGTCGTTGCCGATGGCTTTTTGCTACGTTATTGCCGCTGTGTTCGGGCTGAGCCACGGTTTTGCCAACGGCGCCGGCATGATCGAACAAACCAGACCCTACCTCTTCATTCCCGGCGTCGCGCTCGCAGGTCTTGCGGTGACGGCCTACGGATTAATCGCCACCGATTACCTGCTGCGCAGGAAAGCGAGCTGGATTCACATCGCGGTGCGTGTTGCCGGTAGCTGGATCGCCGCCATCGGCATCTTGGTGCTGGCCACCAGCGGCGGCGCCATTCTGAAAGCCTGAGGGCGATCGAGCGCGACATGCTGCGCGAAGCACATCAACATGGTGCGCCACCGCATCGAAACCGGGACGTTCTCGCTCTGATACGAACCGGCCGGGGGCCGGCAATAAGAGCATTGACGCAACGACCGCAAAGGTACGCGAAGGAAGACCAGAGCAGGACAAAATGACGAGCTTTTTCAGTTGCCAGTCATTGGTCGCTGTTTCTCGCAGCACTCAGCACTTGCTCCTACCCGTCACGTCGTCACAACATTCACGATATTAACAACATTCACGGCATTCATCGCATTCAGGGCATTCACGGCTTTTCGACCAGTTCGCTGATGAAGTTGCGCTCGGCGACGATTACCGAGGAGCCGCCGGTCTTGCTCGATCGCTCCAGGCGCAGCAATTTGCTGCCGTGCCACCAAACAAGTACGTAATTTGAAGAAGGTTTCCCGGGGTCAGTTTTTCCGGCCTCCGCGGTGGCGGGGCCATATTCCCGGGCGAGCACCTCCGCCACCTGGTCGAACCAGCTCACCTGGAAACCGGCGGTGATTCCGGACAACCGTTCGCCCGTGAAATAAAGCGTCAGGCCTTCGATCGGCGCGCCCTTGAAGGCAACCACTCCGGTCGCTTTGTAGGCACAGGCCGAAAACAGAAAACACCCGGCCAGGCTTTCGCAGTCGTAGGCGGGATCGTTCAGGACCGAATCGTAAGACAGGCCAAGCGTGTGTCCGCCGAGCGAGAACGGCTCCGCCGCGTGGGCACCTGCGGCCGCGAGACAAAGTGCTGTGGCGGCACACAGGTTGCTGACTATTCGGCCGGCTTCCATATTGCTCAGGTTATCAGACCGGGAAACGCAAGCACGATCCCCTCCCGGAACAAGTGAGGCGCAAGGATGAATCACGAGATAAGTGTCTGGTCACTTCCAATCTTGATCCTGCTTTCCTTTGCGCCCTTTGCGTTTCTTTGCGCACCCCTCGAGGGCGCCCGTCGCGCCAGTATTGAAAAGAAAGTATTGAAAAGAATACTTTGCGTCAACGCCGTCATTGCTGGCCCAAGTCCGGCTGGCGGGGCGCATTTCATTGCAGCGCAATATGCGGTCGGCGTTCCAACTCCCATACTCGGCGACAAATCTCCCTCGGGAAAATCTGTTCAAGCCCGCGACAAAGTGTTAATTTGGCTCCCATAGCAGGAGGCGGGACCGCAACGAAATCAATTCCCGCAATCCGGCAGAAAAAACGGGTCTCGTAGCCCGTCACGGGAGGAGGAAACATCCGGCGTTATACCTTGTGCTGTCCAGGCGCAATGCCGGCATTCTCTCCAAAATTTCCGCGCTTGCTGCTGCCGATTGCCGACCGGTTTGCACCGATTGCGTTGCAGCTTCACCGTTCCCGCTTCAACTGCTAGAAGGCGCGCCGCCGGGACACGATGGTCCGAGAGGTGTGTTTTCGTGAGTTTGCCGGGCTGACCTTCAGGCGGACTACTTTTGCTGACCGCCACGCTTGCGAAGGTCCAGCCGGCGGCATTGGTAAGGAGTGCTTATGCCCACAACAACAACCATGGGCGCTGGTATGCGATTCGGGCTTTCGGTGGGTCGCGTTTCTTTCATCATCAGTCGGGAGGAGAAGTCATGGCAATTTCCCTAAACGTCAACGGGAAGGCGCAGCAGGTAGACGTACCCAAGGAGATGCCCTTGCTGTGGGTACTTCGGGACACGCTGGGTCTCACCGGAACAAAATTCGGCTGCGGTATGGCGCAATGCGGCGCCTGTACGGTCCACGTCAACGGCATGGCGATGCGCTCGTGCGCACTGCCGGTCGGTTCGGTGTCGGGCCCCGTGGTCACCATCGAGGGCCTGAGTAAGAACGGCGATCATCCGCTGCAGAAAGCCTGGGTCAAGAACAACGTGCCGCAGTGCGGATACTGCCAGGCCGGCCAGATCATGCAGGCCGCGGCGTTGCTGAAGAGCACGCCCAAGCCGTCCGATGCGGACATCGACAGCGCCATGTCGGGCAACATCTGCCGCTGCGGCACCTACACGCGGATTCGCGCGGCGATCAAAGAAGCTGCGGGGGTGAAATCATGAATAACTGGATACAGAACGTCAGCAAACCAAGCCGTCGGGACTTCCTGAAAGGTGCCGCCGCGACCGGCTTCGTGGTCGGCCTGCAAATGGCGCCGGTGGCCAAGACCGGGCCCTTCTCCGGACTGGGCGGAATCGGCAATGCGGATGCGGCGATGGGCACATTGAGCCCGAACGTGTTCGTTTCTATCGACAAGAGCGGCACGGTGACGATCATCGCTCACCGCTCGGAAATGGGTCAGGGCGTGCGCACCAGCGTGCCGATGATCCTAGCCGATGAGCTGGAGGCCGACTGGAGCCGCGTCAAGATCGAGCAGGCGGTCGGCGACAAGATGTACGGCAACCAGTACACCGACGGTTCGCGCAGCGTGCGCCATAATTTCCAGCGCATGCGCGAGTTCGGCGCGACCACTCGCGCGATGCTCGAGCAGGCCGCCGCGATCAAGTGGAATGTGCCGGTAACCGAGTGTCAGGCGAAGAACCACAAGGTCATCCACCTGCCCACCAAGAAGTCGGCCGATTACGGCGAGTTGGTCGAGACCGCGTCCACCCTGAAGATCCCGAGTGCCAAGCAGGTCTCGCTCAAGGACCCGAAGGAATGGCGTTACATCGGCAGGGAAATCGTGGGCGTGGACAATGCCGACATGGTCGTGGGCAAGGCCACCTACGGCATCGACGTGAAGGTCC
>JAXIOX010000101.1:0-1852 GCA_045403275.1 Burkholderiales bacterium
TCGGTCTCGGCCTCGGGAAAGCGATCGAGGACGCCGCGCACCGCCTCCTCGACGCGCGCGTCGTACATCTGGATGCGCGCGCGCGCGAGCACGTGCATCGCCGCCCAGTCGGCGGTCTCGAAATGGTGCTTGGCTTGGCGCGACGCGTCGCGGAACAGGCGGTAATGCTTGTCGAAGCCGGCCAGGATCGACCGCGCGATCTCGCTGGCGCGCTCTAGACTGCCGCGATTTTCGCTTTTCTCTGCGAGTCGAAGAATTGCTCGTCCTCCGTGGAGCCCTGCAGCGCGGTGGTAGAGGCCTTGCCGGCGGTCACCACCTGGGTGATCTGGTCGAAGTAACCGGTGCCGACCTCGCGCTGGTGCTTGATCGCGGTGAACCCCTTCTCGGCGGCCGCGAACTCCTTCTGCTGCAGCTCGACGAAAGCGGTCATGTTGCTGCGCGCGTAGCCGTGCGCCAGCTCGAACATCGAGTAGTTGAGGGAGTGAAAGCCGGCCAGGGTGATGAACTGGAACTTGTAGCCCATCGCGCCGAGCTCGCGCTGGAACCTGCCGATGGTCGCGTCGTCGAGATTGCGCTTCCAGTTGAACGACGGCGAGCAGTTGTAGGCCAGCATCTTGCCCGGATATTTTTTCCGGATGCCCTCGGCGAACTTGCGCGCGAACTCGAGATCGGGAGTGCCGGTCTCGCACCACACCATGTCGGCGTATTCCGCGTAGGCCAGGCCGCGGGACAGCGCCTGCGCGAAACCCTTCTTCGTGCGGTAGAAGCCTTCCGCGGTGCGCTCGCCGGTGAGGAACGGCTTGTCGTTCTCGTCGACGTCGGTGGTGACGATATCCGCGGCTTCCGCGTCGGTGCGCGCGAGCAGCACGGTGGGCACGCCCATCACGTCGGCGGCGAGGCGCGCCGCGATCAGCTTCTGCACCGCTTCCTGCGTCGGCACCAGCACCTTGCCGCCCATGTGGCCGCATTTCTTCACCGAGGCGAGCTGGTCCTCGAAGTGCACGCCGGCCGCGCCGGCGTCGATCATCGCCTTCATCAGCTCGAAGGCATTCAGCACGCCGCCGAAGCCCGATTCCGCGTCGGCCACGATGGGAGCGAACCAGTCGATGTCTCCCTTGTCTTCCATGGTCTGGATCTGGTCGGCGCGCGTGAGCGCGTTGTTGATGCGCTTCACCACGCTGGGCACGGACGTGGTTGCGTACAGCGACTGGTCGGGATACATCGACAGCGAATCGTTGGCGTCGGCCGCGACCTGCCAGCCCGAAAGGTAGATCGCCGGCACGCCCGCCCTCACCTGCTGCATCGCCTGGTTGCCGGTGAGCGCGCCGAGCGAATTCACGAACGGCAGCTCGTGGCACTTCCTCCAGAGCTTCTCCGCGCCGAGCCTGGCGAGCGTGTGCTCGACCTTCACGCTGCCGCGCAGCCGCACGACGTCCTGCGCCGTGTAGCCGCGCTTCACGCCTTTCCAGCGCGGGCTCTCCGCCCAGTCTTTTTCTATTGCTGCGCACTCTTTTTGTCGCGGCTCCACGGTCTTCTCCGGATGAAAACGAATATCCGGAAGTGTGGGCACAGTGATGGCGCGCAGCAACACGCCAATCAGCCTATTTCGAGCTTAAGAAAACAAGCATTTACAGTGCCTTACGGCACCATCATTTCACGATGCGGTAGGGGGTTTCAAAAAATGCTGCTATGCGGAATTCAGGTCTGGACCAGCTTGCGGTGACGCTGGACGCTCATCAGGATGCCGGCGCCGATGAACAGCGTGAGAAGCGCCGTGCCGCCGTAGGAGAGGAACGGCAGCGGCACGCCGACCACCGGCAGGATGCCGGAGACCATGCCCATGTTGACGAAG
>JAXIOX010000278.1:0-2340 GCA_045403275.1 Burkholderiales bacterium
GCAAAAAACAGATTTGAATGAAGTAAAGACCGCTGACATCGTCATCGAAGCCGTGTTCGAGCGCATGGACGTGAAGCAGGACATGTTCCGCAAGCTCGACGCCATCGCCAAGCCGGGCGCGATCCTCGCCACCAACACTTCCACCCTCGACGTCGACCAGATCGCGGCGGCGACGAAGCGGCCGCAGGAAGTCGTCGGCACGCACTTCTTCTCGCCGGCCAACGTCATGCGCCTGCTGGAGGTGGTGCGCGGCAAGCAGACCGGCAAGGACGTGCTCGCCACCACCATGAAGCTCGGCAAGCAGCTGAAGAAGGTGCCCGTGGTCTCGGGCGTCTGCGACGGCTTCATCGGCAACCGCATGCTGGAGAAGTACGGCCAGCAGAGCCTGTTCCTGCTCGACGAGGGCGCCAGCCCGCAGCAGGTGGACGCGGCGGCGGCGAACTTCGGCATGGCGATGGGCCCGTTCACCATGTACGACATGGCGGGCAATGACATCGGCTGGGAGATCCGCAAGCGCCGCTACCAGGAGCGGCCGGATTTCGTCTACTCGAAGATCGCCGACCGCATTTGCGAGCAGGGCCGCTTCGGCCAGAAGACCGGCAAGGGCTTCTACCGGTACGAGGCGGGCAACCGGAAGCCCATCCCCGACCCCGAGGTTGAGAAAATAATCGAGAAATACAGGGCCGAAATCGGCGTCAAGCCCAGGACCATCGCCGACGACGAGATCGTCGAGCGCCTGGTCTACGCGCTGGTCAACGAAGGCGCCTACATCCTCGAGGAGGGCATCGCGCTGCGCGCCTCCGACATCGACATGGTCTACCTGACCGGCTACGGCTTCCCGCCCTACCGCGGCGGGCCGATGTTCTACGCCGACAGCGTGGGCCTGGAGAAGGTTCTGCGTTCGATCCAGCAATTCCAGAAAGGCTATCAGGGCGCGCAGTGGAAGCCGGCGCCGCTGCTGGTCAAACTTGCGAAGGAAGGCGGGAGGTTCAATGGCTGAAGCGGTCATCGTCTCGACGGCAAGAACACCCCTGTGCAAGAGCTGGCGCGGGGCCCTTAACATGACCCACGGGGCGAAGATGGGGGGCCACGTGGTGCACGCCGCGCTCGAGCGTGCCAGGGTCGACGCCGACGAGGTCGAGGACGTGATCATCGGCTGCGCCAACCCGGAGGGCGCCACCGGCTGGAACATCGCACGCCAGATCGCCATCCGCGCCGGCTGCCCGCAGACCGTGCCGGGCATGACGGTGAACCGCTTCTGCTCCTCGGGCCTGCAGACCATTGCCCTCGCCAGCCAGCGCATCCTGTCCGGCGAGGGCGAGGTGTACGTCGCCGGCGGCGTCGAGTCGATCTCGCTGGTGCAGAACGAGATGAACAAGCACCACTTCCAGGACGAATGGCTGCACCGCCACCATCCCGAGAGCTATTGGCCGATGCTGCAGACTGCCGAGTACGTGGCGCGCAAGTACGGGATCTCCCGCGAGAAGCAGGACGAGTACGGCGTGCTGAGCCAGACCCGCGCCGCCAAGGCGCGCGCCGAAGGCAAGTTCAAGGACGAGATCGCGCCGATCACCACCAAGATGAAAGTGGTGGACAAGGCGACCGCCGCCGAGACGATGAAGGAAGTCACCGCCGGCGAGGACGAAGGCATCCGCGCCGACACCACCTACCAGGGCGTGTCGCAGATCAAGCCGGCGATCGAGGGCGGCTGCATCGCCGCCGGCAACGCCAGCCAGTTCTCCGACGGCGCCTCCGCCGCGGTGGTGATGAGCGACCGCGAGGCGGCGAAGCGCGGCCTCAAGCCCCTCGGCATCTTCCGCGGCTTCGCCGTCGCGGGTTGCGACCCGAAGGAAATGGGCATCGGCCCGGTGTTCGCCGTGCCGAAGCTCCTGCAGCAGGCCGGCAAGAGCGTCTCCAGCATCGACCTGTGGAGCTGAACGAGGCTTTCGCCGTGCAGGTCATCTACTGCCGCGACCGCATCGGCATCCCCGAGGACAAGCTAAACGTCAACGGCGGCGCCATCGCCCTCGGCCACCCCTACGGCATGAGCGGCGCGCGCCTCACCGGCCACGCCCGGATCGAGGGCCGCCGGCGCGGCGCGAAGTACGTCGTGGTGACCATGTGCATCGGCGGCGGCATGGGCGCGGCGGGGCTGTTCGAAGTCGTGAAGTGAAGGTCGCGATCGTCGGCACGGGTGCCATGGGCTCGGTGTACGCCGGGCTCTTCGCCTCGGCCGGCCACGAGGTTTGGGCGATCGACCGCTGGAAGGAGCACATCGACGCCATGCGGGCGAAAGGGCTGCGGCTCGAAGGCGCCTCGGGCGACCGCACGGTGAAAGTG
>JAXIOX010000002.1:0-6872 GCA_045403275.1 Burkholderiales bacterium
GCGAGCGCATGCCGCTGCTGTTCATCGGCGACGCGCTGGCCTGGGTGCCCGGCATTGGCGTGGCCGCGGAGTTTCGCGCGGCAAGCGACGAACAGGGCATCGTTCCGGAGTGGACGCGCTGTTAGAATCAATCCAGGAGAAAGCCCGGGATTCCGAGCCTCGCACAAAAATGATCAGACTGTTTCTCGCCGCGCTGCTGTTTATCGCCACAACGTCCGCATTCGCAGCCGATGCGATTGTCATCAAGTTCAGCCACGTGGTGGCTAACGATACGCCCAAGGGCAAGGCCGCGGAAAAATTCAAACAACTCGCCGCAAAGTACACCTCGGGCCGGGTCAAGGTCGAACTCTATCCCAACAGCCAGTTGTACAAGGATCGCGAGGAGATGGAGGCGCTGCAGCTCGGCGCGGTGCAAATGCTGGCGCCATCGGTCTCGAAGTTCGGTCCGCTGGGCGTGCGCGAGTTCGAGGTGTTCGACCTTCCCTATCTGTTCCCCGATGCCGAAACCGTGGATCGCGTCACCGACGGCGAGATCGGCAAGGCGCTGTTCGCGAAGCTTGAATCGCGCGGCATCAAGGGCCTGGCGTACTGGGATAACGGATTCAAGCAGTTCTCGGCCAACCGACCGCTGCGGGAACCCAGGGATTTCCGCGGCCTGAAGATGCGCATCCAGTCGTCCAAGGTGCTGGAGGCGATGATGCGCCAGCTCGGCGCACTGCCGCAGGTGATGGCGTTCTCCGAGGTCTATTCCGCGCTTCAACAGCGCGTCGTGGATGGCACCGAGAACCCGGTGTCCAACCTCTATACGCAGAAGATGCACGAAGTGCAATCGCATCTTACGATTTCCGATCACGGTTGCCTGGTTTACGCGGTGATCGTGAACAGGAAGTTCTGGGAGGGACTGCCGGCCGATGTTCGCGTCCAGCTGGAGAAGGCGATGCGGGAAACCACCGTTTACGAGCGAGACATCGCCAAGAAGGAAAATGAGGATGCGCTCGCGATGGTGAGGGCATCGAAGAAGACCGAGGTCTACGTGCTCAGCGATGCGGAGCGCAAACGCTGGCGCGAAGCGCTGCTGCCGGTGCACGCGAAGTTCGAACAGACCGTTGGCAGGGACAATCTGCAGGCGATCTACCGCATCACTGCCGCGGTCGAAGCAGAAAAAGACAAGAACAAGTAAACCCAGTGGGTCGCAATTTCAATGGCGTCCTCGATCGCCTAGAGGAATGGCTGATCGCCTCGTTCATGGCGGCGGCCACGCTTATCATTTTCGCTGCGGTTCTCCACAGGCAGTCCTCGGCCATTCCATGGCTGTGGGACTACACCGGGGCGTTGAATTTTTCCTGGGCACAGGAACTCTGCATCTATTTGTTCATCTGGATGGCGAAATTCGGCGCCGCCTACGGGGTGCGCACCGGGATCCACATCGGCGTCGATGTCGTGGTCAACGCCGCCGGTCCGCGGCTCAAGCGCGTGCTGGTGGTCCTGGCGCTGTTGCTGGGGGCGTTTTTCACCGCGGCCATCGCCATCATGGGAGCGCGCTGGGTGTGGTTCATATACGGCACCGGCCAGGTGTCTCCGGACCTTGAGTGGCCGATGTGGGTGGTGTATCTGTGCATCCCGCTGGGTTCGGCGCTGATGTGCTATCGCTTTCTGCAGGTGATGGCGCGCTTCGTCAGAAACGGCGTATTGCCGGTTCCAACGCACGGGTCCGCCACGCAGGAGGGTGCGTGAACGTAACCCTCATTCTGCTGATCCTGCTGTTGCTGCTGTTGACCGGGACGCCGATTTCGATCGCGCTGGGGATGACGGTGCTCACGTTCCTTGCGCTGTTTTCGTCCTTCGAGCTGGGCACCGTGGACATCGTGTCGCAGCGCCTGTTCACCGGGCTGGAAAGTTTCGCGATCATGGCGGTGCCGTTCTTCGTGCTATCGGGAACCCTGCTCACCGAAGGTGGCATCGCGGCGCGCATCATCCGCTTCGCGTTGGCGCTGGTGGGCTGGATGCGCGGCGGGCTGGCAATGGCGGCGATTCTCGCCTGCGCGTTCTTCGCCACCATCTCCGGTTCGAGTCCGGCGACCGTGGTGGCAATCGGTTCGATCATGCTGCCGGCAATGGTCAGGCACGGGTACCCGAAACGTTTTGCGGTGGGCGTGATTGCTACCTCGGGTTCGCTCGGCATCCTGATTCCGCCTTCGATCGTGATGATTATTTACGCGGTCAGCACTTCGGAGTCAGCCGGCAAGCTGTTCATGGCCGGGGTGGTGCCGGGGCTTTTGCTGGCCGGCGTGTTGATGCTGGTGACCTACGTTACCGCGCAGGTAAAGAATTTCCCCACCATGCCGCGCGCCTCGGCGCAGGAGGTCTGGGTATCTTTCAAGGAGGCATTCTGGGGCCTGATGCTGGTGGTGATCGTGATGGGGGGGATCTACGGCGGCATCTTCACGCCGACCGAGGCGGCGGCGGTTGCGGCGGTGTACTCCTTCATAGCGGCGGTCTGCATCTATCGCGGACTGAAGGTCCGGGACATGCCGAAAGTGCTGCTGTCGGCGGCGAACACCAGCGCCATGCTGCTCTACATCATCACCAACGCGATCCTTTTCTCTTTCCTGCTCACCTCCGAGCAGATCCCACAGGTGTTGTCGCAGTGGGTGGTGGATCAGCAGCTATCGCCGTGGATGTTTCTGCTTGCGGTGAACGTGGCGTTGCTGGTCGCCGGGCAGTTCATGGAACCCAGCTCGATCATCCTGATCCTGGCGCCGTTGCTGCTGCCGCTCGCCAAATCGCTGGGCATCGATCCCATCCACCTCGGCGTGATCATGACGGTGAACATGGAGATTGGCATGATCCATCCGCCGGTGGGGCTGAACCTGTTTGTCGCCAGTCATATCGCCAGGATGGGAATGACCGAAGTGTCGATCGCCTGTCTGCCCTGGGTGTTCGTGCTGCTTGCCTATCTGGCGCTGGTGACCTACGTGCCGGCGATCTCGCTGTGGCTGCCCGGCCTGCTATATTCGTGAAAAAAATCAACGCGGCGCGACCAGCACCGCGTTGACGCCAAGTTTTTTCACCTTTGCCAGCGCTGTCTCCGCCTCGCGCCGGTCCTGGAACGGACCGAGTTGTACGCGCGTTTCGGTGTGTGCGGGAATGCCGGCCTTGACCAGCTGATGCTGCAGCGCCTGCGCATTGGCAGGCGACATGAACACGCCAACTTGCACCAAGTACGCCTCGCCTGTCGCCGGCGCCGGTTTGACCGCAATTTTGGCGGTGCCCGCAGGCAATGCCGCGGCCGGTCTGGCCGGTGCGGCCAGCTTTTCGTTATTGACGACCTGCGGCGGGGGCGGGGGCTGCACCGGATGGTCGACCTGGACCGGTTCGGCGGGTGGTTCCGGCGACGGCGGTGCAATCAGCGCCTGCGAGGGTTCGTGGGGCGGCGGAATGATCGCCGGCCGCTGACGCCAACGCTCCATCAACGCCAGACCGCCGACGGCCACGCCGATCAGCAGCAGCGCGGCGAGCAGGCGCCGATTGGCGCGCTGTTTCAGTTGTTCCTGGGCGGACGCGTCGGCGGGCGCATTGTTTGAGTTTGCTTTGTCGTTCATTGAGGATTTATGTCTTCATCTGACGGCCTGATCGTATCACCGATTTTCCGTCCTGCGATTGCGGCCCCAGGGAAGCTCGGCATGAGTCCGACGACGCGCGTGTCAAAGTCATTCCTTTCGCTTGGGGGCCATGCTATCCTTATGAATTGTTGCGAAAAACCAAACTACTGGAGAGTTTCTTGATGTCTCTCGAACGCACCCTTTCGATCATCAAACCCGATGCCGTGGCCAAGAATGTGATCGGCCAGATTTATTCCCGGTTCGAGAACCAAGGTTTGAAGATCGTTGCGGCCAGAATGCTGCATCTGTCGCAGGCGGAAGCCGAGGGATTTTACGCGGTGCACCGGCAGCGTCCGTTTTTCAACGATCTGGTGAACTTCATGATCTCCGGTCCGGTCATGATACAAGTACTGGAAGGGGAAGGCGCGATCCAGAAGAACCGTGACCTGATGGGCGCGACCGACCCGAAGAAGGCGAAAAAGGGCACCATCCGCGCCGACTTCGCCGATAGCATAGACGCCAATGCGGTACATGGCTCGGACGCAACGGAAACCGCAGCGGTGGAGATCGCCTATTTTTTCCCGGCCATGAACATCTATTCGCGCTGATGCCAGTCAATCTGTTGGACTTCGACTCTGAGCGGCTCGCCGGTTTCTTTGCCGAGATCGGCGAAAAGCCGTTTCGCGCCCGCCAGGTGATGCGCTGGATTCACCGGTTCGGCGAGGCCGAGTTCGGGCGCATGAGCGATCTGGCCAAGGATCTGCGCGCCAAACTGGGTGCATGCGCGGTGGTCGAGCCTTCGTCGGTCATGTCGGAGTCCAATGCGACCGACGGCACCCGCAAGTGGCTGTTTTCGGTCGGCACCGGAAACGGCATCGAAACCGTGTTCATCCCCGAAACCGGCCGCGGCACGCTGTGCGTGTCGTCCCAGGTCGGCTGCGCGCTCGAGTGCGCGTTCTGCGCCACCGGGCGCCAGGGCTTCAACCGCAACCTTTCGGTGGCCGAGATCATCGGCCAGCTGTGGTGGGCCAAAAAGGCGCTCGGCCGCGATCCCGGAGGCGAGCGCGTCATCAGCAACGTGGTCATGATGGGGATGGGTGAGCCACTCGCCAATTTCGACAACGTGGTGAGCGCGATGCGAATCATGCTTGACGACAACGGCTACGGCCTGTCGCGCCGCCGGGTCACGCTGTCCACCTCCGGCATGGTGCCGGCAATAGACCGTCTGGCCGCGGAATTGCCGGTGGCGCTGGCGGTATCGCTGCATGCGCCTGACGATCGGTTGCGCGACCGGCTGGTGCCGATCAACAAGAAGTATCCCCTGAAGGATTTGATGGGAGCATGCAAACGCTACATCAAGGTGGCGCCCAGGGATTTCGTCACTTTCGAGTACGTGATGCTCGACGGCGTCAACGACAGCGTCGAGCATGCAAGGCAGCTGATCTCGCTCGTCAGAGGCGTGCATTGCAAGTTCAACCTGATACCGTTCAATACATTTCCAGACTCCGGATTCCAGTGCTCGTCGCCGGAACGGATTGCCACTTTCCGCGAGGTGTTGATGCATGCGGGTCTCGTCACCACCACCCGCAAGACCCGTGGTGACGAAATCGATGGTGCCTGCGGCCAGTTAGCCGGCCAGGTGCAGGACCGCACCAAGCGCCGCGCGCGCCGCATACTGGAAGCCTCGGCATGACCCGGTTGGTGACGATCGCTCTACTGGCCGTCCTGGCCGGTTGCGCAACGCCGGCGCAGAAATCCGCAGCGGACGAAAAGACCCGCGCCGATATCCAGAACCGCGCTCGCATCCATACCGAACTCGGCGCGCTTTACGCCGGCGCCGGCCAGATGAAAACGGCGGTCGAGGAATTCAAGGAGGCGCTGGCGGCCGATCCCGGCTATGGGCCCGCGCACAACCAGCTCGGCCTGGTGTACGCGACGCTGGGCGAGGATCGTTTGGCCCAGGAGTCGTTCCAACGGGCGCTCAGGATCGATCCCAACGATTCCGCGGCGAACAATAATTACGGCATGTTCCTGTGCCGGCGCAAACGCGAGAAGGAAGCGTTCAAGTATTTCATGGCCGCACTGAAAAACCCGCTTTACACCACTCCCGAGAACGCCTACGCGAACGCCGGCGTGTGCGCGCACATGCATGGCGACGACGTGAAGGCGGAGGATTGGCTGCGCAAGGCCCTGACGCTGCAGCCGAACCAGCCGCAGGCCTTGTATCAGCTTGCCGAAATCCAGTTCAAGCGCGGCGATCGCCAGGGGGCGCGCAACCTGCTGGACCGCCATCTGCAGGTGGTATCCAATCCTTCGCCGGACGCGCTGTGGCTGGGCGCGCGCATCGCCGACAGTCTCGGTGATCGCAATGCATTGGGAAGTTACGGCACGCAGTTGAATAACCGCTACCCGGACGCCGCCCAGACCAGGGCATTCAACGAGGGCCGGTTTCAGTGAGCGAAGCGGCGACACAAGGTCAGTCTTCCACGCCGGGCGGTGCGGGTGCGGTGCTGCTGGTGGAACGCCGCCGCCAGGGATTGAGCCTCGGGGACGTCTCGCGCCAGTTGAAGCTGACGGTGCGCCAGGTCGAAGCGCTCGAGCGCGACGACTACTCGGGTTTCACCAGCCCGGTCTTTGTCCACGGCTTCATCCGCAATTACGCCAAGCGGCTCAACCTCGATCCGGATCCATTGATCCGTGCGGCCGACCGGATTCTCCATCCGCCGGCGCCGGCGAGCGAGCCGGAGGCCGCGACTGCGAGCCCGCCGGTGGTACGGCGCAGCACGATAGGATTGGTGCCGGCGGCGAGTGCAGGCGCGGCTGTTGCGGTCGTGGTTGCGTTTGCGGTGCTGGTCGGAAATCGCGGCAGTTCGGAGCCGGCGCCGGAACCACCCGTCATTGCTCCGGTCGAGCTGGCTGCCCGACCCAACGAGCAGGTACCGGCCGCAGGCAACGCTGTAGCTGCCGAGACGGGGGAGCGCGCTATTCTGCGCCTGGTCTTCGATCAGGAGTCCTGGGTGGAAATCAAGGATGGCAACGGCAACACCATTTTCGGGCAACTCAACCCCGCGGGCAGCCGTCGCAGCGTCAGCGGCGAGCCGCCTTTCAACGTGGTAGTCGGCAATGCCGCCGGAGTGCGCCTGACCTATAAGGAAAAGACCGTGAACCTGTCGGCGCACACCCAGTTGGACGTTGCGCGCCTGACGCTGGAATAGTGGTTTCTCCCATGTCCGATTCCAAATTCCGCCGCCGCAGGACCCGCCAGGTGCG
>JAXIOX010000235.1:0-15172 GCA_045403275.1 Burkholderiales bacterium
AGCCCCGCCTTGCGGCGGGGCTGACAAAAAAATCCGCAGACGCCTTCTACTTTCCGGGCAACATGCGAAGGAACACGCTATCGCGATCGAACAGCAGATGTTTCAGCGCCGCTGCTACGTGGATCACCACCAGCGTGATCAGAAGCACAGCGGTTACGCCGTGGATTCCCTGCAGGAAATCGTAGATAACCTTGTCCTCCCAGCCCATCGGCGGGATCTTGAACAGGCCGAAGTACGTAACACCATACTTGGTAAACTGGGACGCCGAGAATCCGGACAAAGGCATCAGGATCAGGCACAGGTACAGCAGCGCATGGCTCAGCTTCGATGCCTGCACCTGCCAGGCAGGCACGCTCGACGGCAGCGGCGGCGGGGGATTCCTGGAGCGCCACCACAGGCGGATCAGCACCAGGATTGCCGTCGTCACGCCGATCGATTTGTGCAAGTTATAAAAGAAAGTTCGTTCGGGCGTGCCGCGCGGGATGTCGGTCATGTACAAACCGAGCCCGATCATCACCAGAACGAGAATCGCGACGATCCAGTGCAACGCAATCGCGGGCGTGGAGTAGCGCTGAACAACGTTGTTACTCATGTCTGAAGATCCTCCCCTTTGAAGCTGCAAGCGCACGTCATCCCCGCGCGTATGCTACGCGGCCGCTACCGGATAACAACCCCCCAGGGCCGGGTGCCCACCGGGATATCCTTGACCTTCGTGTTGGACTTCGTGTCGATCACAGATACCGAATCCGAGCGGCCGTTGGCGACATAAAGTTTGCTCCCGTCCGGCGTGATTGCCATGTTCCAGGGGCGCTTGCCCACCTCGATGGTGGCGATGATCTTGTTGGTTGCCGTGTCGATCACGGTTACCGTCGCGTCCTTGCCGTTGGAAATGTAGACGCGGCTGCCGTCGGGATGGACCGTCACGCCGTTGGAGAACTGCCCGCCGGGGATGGTGGCAATGAGCGTGTGATTGGTCACGTCGAGCGCATGGACGGTGCTGGCATACTCGGCCGCGGTATAGGCTACTTTGCCGCTTGGCACGAAAGCAATGCCGCGCGGACGTTTGCCCACCGGAATTTCGGCGACCTGTTTGCGTTGCGCCACGTCGATGACGTCGATCTGCGAGGCCTCCTCAGCGCTGGAATATACCCACTTGCCGTCCGGACTGAATACCGCGTGCTCCGGATTCTCGCCATTCACCTTTACCAGAAACTCGCGCTGGTTGGTCCTGGTGTTGATGAAGGCAATCGAGTTGCTTAATTCCACGGCGGCAATCACCCACATGCCGTCCGGGGAAATGCCGATTCCCTCAGGGGATTCGCCCAGCGCTACCGTGCCGACCGTCTCGCCCTTTTCGATGTCGATGATGTCGAGCGCATTGTTGGGCTGGTCGCTGACGTAAATGTGTTTGCCGTCCTTCGACAGCGCCATTCCGCGCGGCTTCCTGCCTGCCGGAATTTCCCGGACCACCTGGTCTGTAGCGGTATCGATGACGCTTAGCGTCCCGCTTTCCTCGTTGGCCACATAGGCAAAGGGCGCCGCGCACGACGCTGTTGCCGCAGCCAGCAGAAATGCTACCGCGGCCTGGAGATACTTGTTATTCATCCTGGTTTTCCCCGTTTGTTGGATCAGATTGTCAATGCGCGCGTTAAGGAGATGCTCAACTCGCGGACGCTGCTTGGAACCACACCGACACCGAAAAGTTCTCGGGAATTTTTCCCGAATCCGGCGATGCCCGAACCATTACCACTCTTGAAGCGGCGATATGCTATCACCGTCGCGTAACATCGCATAACGCGGCGCCCCCGCGCACCGATGACAGCCTTCGGGGCAGCCGCCGTTACAAAAGAAAGGATTCTCGCGTTGCGGGCACGGCCCGACGCGCAAGCGTTCGATACCGGCCAGAACTCCGGCACGATCTGCGGCGCGTTCAAGCGCCAAAGCGCCGTCCCGAATTGCCGCGGCAGGAACGCTTGCGCGCACAAGTGGGGAAGTTTTCCCGGCTGCGGCTCAGCCGGCTTCGGGATGATTCACCTCGATTTCGCCTCCGGCCGCGATCAGCCCGTGGCTCAAGGCGATGCGCACCACCTGCGCGGTATTGCTCACGTCGAGCTTGTGCTTGATGTTGGACTGGTAGTTGGCGACGGTCTTGTAGGACAGGCACAGGATCCGGGAGATCTCCTGGAGCGAATGTCCCGCCACCAGCAGCCGGAACACCTCGAACTCGCGCGCAGACAGTGCGTCGATCGGATTGTCGCGCCCGGCCAGCATCTGCATCGCCAGTTCCTGCGCCATCTCGTGGCTGATGTAGAGCTTGCCGGCGGCCACCAGCCGCACCGCCTCCACCAGCACTTCGGGCGCCGCCGACTTGGAGACGTAACCGCGCGCGCCGGCCTGCAGCGCGCGCGACGAGAACACCGTGTCCTCGTGCATGCTGAACATCAGGATCTTCGCTTCCGGCAAGCGCGCGACGATGCGCCGTACCACCTCGATGCCGCCCAACCCTGGCAGGTTGATGTCCATCACGGTGACATCCGGCTGCAGTTCGCACACGATGCGGTAAGCCTCTTCGCCGCTGGCGACCTCGGCAATCACCGAGATGTCCTCGGTGCGCTCGAGCAACCGGCGGTAGCCTTCACGCACCACGGCGTGGTCATCGACCAGCACAACCCGCACTACCGGGCTGGTGCGTCCTTCGTTCATTTCTTTTCCTTTGCCGGAACCACGGCTTTCACATGCACGCCCCGGCCGGACGCGCTTTCCAGTTCGAAATGGCCCGCCAGCGCTTCCACTCTTTCGCGCAAGCCCACCAGCCCGAGTCCCCGGCGTCTCTGCGACGGGTCGAAGCCTCTGCCGTCGTCGCTGAAACTGAAGCGCACTTCTTGCGCCGCGCGCGTCATGGATACGGCAACCTGCGTCGCATTGGCGTGCTTGGCCACGTTGGTCAGGCATTCCTGCACCAGCCGATAAAGCGTGATATTGGTCTGCTCGTCGAGATCGTCGAGCTCTCCCTCCGCGGTGAACGTGCAGCGCACGCCGGCGTGGCGGCGCTGCCATTGCTCGACACTGTACTGCACGGCGGAGCGCAGCCCGAGTTCGTCGAGCGCCACAGGACGCAGCCGCTGCATCAGGCTGCGCACCACGTCGTAGACCTGGCTCGACACCTCGATGATGGACAGCGCGCTGCGCTGTATCTCGACGAAGGCAGCGCTGCGATCACGGATGGTGACCGCGTCCACCTTGATCGCGTTCAGGCTCTGCCCCAGTTCGTCGTGCAGCTCGCGCGCGAGGTTGCGCCGCTCCTCCTCCTGTACCTGCATGGAACGCTGCGACAGGCGGCGGTTTTCCTCCAGCGCGCCGGCCAGCTTGCTCTGCATCAGGGTGACTTCGGTGATGTCGGTGATGTAGACGTGCAGCTCCGGTTCCCGTGAAGGCGACAGCCTTGAGCTCAGCTTTGCCACAACCTGCACCGGGACCCCGTCGCGGTTCCTGAGCTGCAGCATCGGGAATTCGATCTTTTCGCCGCGCAGCAGCCGGTCGCGATGCATCTCCCAAAGATTGCGCTCGGCATAGAACTCTCCCAACTGGTGGCCGATGAGATCGTCCGCAGTCTCAAAGCCGAGCAATCGCGCTGCGCTCGGGTTGGCGAGTTTGACCTGTCCGTTCGTGGTCGCCAGCAGATTGCCGGACAGGTTTTCCATGAACAGCGTGCGGTACTGCTCTTCGCTTTCCACCAGCGCCTGCTGTACGGCAAGCCGCAGCGTTACCTGCTCCATCGCCTGCCTGGAGCGCCGCCAGGAAAACCACGCCAGCGCCACCGACATCGCCAGTATCGTGACCGGCAACTCGTCGAGCTGATAGGCCTCGTGCGGCACCGTCCACGCGGCGAGCCGTTCGTTCAATTCGAACAGGCCGGCAAGCATATAAGTCGCTGCCGTGACCACGCCGACCACCAACAGGTCCCTGCGCATTGAGGGCCTGAAGAAGTTGGCAATCGGCGTCTGAAAGCTTTGCGTGAGTGCGTTCATGTGAGAGACGGCCGACATTGCCGGCACCGCGGAGTAATGGAACTGCAGGAGCCTATATAATGGAACGCGCCCACCCTCGCCAAGAGAAATTTTCTCGACGGGCGCACTATGCGCCGGCCGCGGCCGATTCGGCCAGTCGGCCGGAGCGCGCCTTCGGGATGTTTGCCGTCCCCTCGCGAAGCCTGTCCCTGGACGCGTGGAAACGGCACCGCAGACGACCCCGCCCAATGGCAGCTTGGGAATTTTTCCCGTCCGGTTTGGGAGGCCGTCCCTGACGCCCCGTCTGCCGCCACTCTTAGATTCTCGGTCTTGATGTAAAGCGCAGGCTCGAGTGCCGGGACTCGCTTCCAAGGGAGGAGATCGGGTTTGTACCCGCTCGACAATCACCTGGAAAAGGTGAAAGGAATTCAAATGGTCGTTCGACTACAACCGGCTTTACGGGCGTGCCTCGCCTTCGCCGTACCCGTAGGGCTGTCCGGCGGTTTGGCCTTCGGCGCCGAAGAGAATCCCGCCGCGGCGCTCGAGGCGCCGACCATAGAAATTATCGGCACCACCCCTCTCCCCGGGATCGGGGTCCCGGTCAACCAGGTGCCGGCGAATGTCCAGGCCGCGACCGGTGCCGAAATCCAGAAACAGAAGACTCTGGACCTCTCCGAATACCTGGAAGCCAACCTCGGGAGCGTCACCGTCAACCACGGGCAGAACAACCCGTTCCAGCCCGACGTCAATTTCCGCGGTCTCTCCGCCTCGCCGCTGCTGGGCACGCCCCAGGGACTGTCCGTGTTCATGGACGGAGTACGGATAAACGAACCCTTTGGCGACGTGGTGAACTGGGATCTCGTCCCGCAGAATGCGATATCCACGATCAATCTGATCCCGGGCTCGAATCCGGTGTTTGGGTTGAATACGCTGGGCGCCGCGCTGTCGGTGAACACCAAGTCCGGCTTCCAGTATCCCGGCGCCTCGGCGTCGATCTACGGCGGGTCCTGGGACCGAAAAGCTGCGGAAGTCGAGTACGGCGCGCACGGAGAGAGCGCGGACTTCTTCCTCGCCGGCAACTTCATCGACGAGGATGGCTGGCGCGACTTTTCACCGAGCCGGATACAGACGCTTTTCAGCAAGGTGGGCTGGGAGCGCGAGGATACCGACTTCGACCTGTCGTTGATGCTCGCCGACAACAAACTGGAAGGCACACAGGCGTTGCCGCTGGGCTGGCTGGATACGCGAGAACAGGCCTACACCTGGCCCGATCGCAACCAGAACGAACTCGCGTTCGTGAACGCCCGCGCCAGCCATTTCTTCGGCGATAACAAACTGCTCGCCGGCAACTTTTACTACCGCCGCTACAGCAACGATAACTTCAGCAGCAACGTCAACGACGACTGCGAGGACCCGTTGGTGAACCCGGGCCTTTGCGCCGGGGGCATCCCTTCGGGTGAACCGCAAGCCCTCAATGATCTCCGCACGATCGAGACCACCGGCTACGGCGGCTCGGTGCAGTTGACGCTCCTGAATGATCTGGGCGGGAAGAAGAATAATTTCACGGTGGGCGCCAGCGCCGATCTTGGCAGGACCGACTTTTCCCAGTCGGAGGAGGATGCGGACTTTACCGCCGACCGCGGAACGGTCGGCACCGGAGTTTTTTCCATCGCGACCGATGTGAGGACAACCAACGACTACTACGGCCTCTATGTCACCGATACCTACTCGTTCAACGAGCGGTGGCACATGACTTTGGCGGGCCGCTACAACTGGGCGAACATAACGATCGAGGACGAAACCGGTCTGGAGCCGGCGCTCAACGGCGACCATACTTTCAAACGCTTCAATCCGGCGGCGGGCCTGAATTTCAATCCGACGCCTGCGCTCTCGGCTTACCTGGCCTACAGCGAGGGCATGCGCGCACCGACTCCGGTGGAACTGACGTGTGCCGATCCTGCCGCCCCGTGCCGCCTGCCCAACAACTTTCTGGCCGACCCGCCCCTTGAGAAAGTCGTCTCCAGTACCTTCGAAAGCGGCCTACGCGGCCGCTGGTCCGAGGCGCTGGGCTGGAACGCAGCCGTCTATCGCACCGACCTGGACGACGACATCATCTTCATTTCCAGCGGCGGAGCGGTCAACGCGGGCTTTTTCCAGAATGCCGGCAAGACCCGCCGGCAGGGCCTGGAACTGGGCATGGACGGCAGCATTGGCAAGCTCGGCCTGGCGGCGAACTACGGCTATATCAACGCCACCTTCGAATCCGCGCTGACGCTCAACAGCCCCGTCAATTCTTCGGCGGATCCCGGTACCGGGGATATACAGGTTTCACCCGGGAACAAGGTGCCGGGCATTCCCGAGCACTCGATGAAGGTGCGCATGGAGTACAACTTCACCGAGGCGGTTTCAGTGGGGACCAATGTCCTGTACTTCTCCTCCCAGTACGCGCGCGGCGACGAAAACAATCAGGATGTCAACGGAAAGCTTCCCGGCTATACGCTGGTCAATCTCGACGGACGATACCGGCTCAACAAGCAGCTCATGTTCTTCGGCCGCATCACCAATCTGTTCGACAAGGAGTACGAAACGCTGGGCGTGCTGGGTGAGAATTTTTTCAACGGCCCGGGCCGGACCTTCGACGCCGGCAATGTGACCGATGAACAGTTCCGCTCGGTGGGCGCGCCGCGCGGGATCTGGATCGGGGTCAAGTACGACTTCGGCAAGTCGCAATAGTCAGCCCAACACCCGCAAAAAAAGAGGGAGGCGCCGCGAGGCGCCTCCCTCTTTGTTCCCAACCATTTGTCGGTTGTCTCTTTTTTCCTGGGCTGCAAACGCGCAACCGTGACGCAAAAAAAAGGCTGCTCGAAAGCAGCCTTTTGGGACTTGAAGTGCTATCAGCGATTGAAGACGTACATCGTGACTTCAAAGCCAAAGCGCATTTCGGTGTATTCGGGTTTGCTCCACATGGTGAGGCTCCTTCAGAGAGTTAGTCTACTTCATCGGGTGTTCGCGGCCGCTTCCTCACGACCTTGGACCGCATTCTGTTGCAGCCCCGTTACCCCGCCATACAGGAAAACACTGAATTGCGGCTCATGATTTTCATTAGATTTGCAGAAATCCGCTTTTTCTCAATAATCTCATTAATAATCAAGGCTCTAAAAGCCCAGCGCGAATCGCGATGATGGCTAATTCAGCGGAGTTCGATGCTCCCAGCTTCTGCTTGATGTTGTAAAGGTGGGTACCGATGGTGCGAGGGCTCAACGACATGACCTCCGCGATTTCGGCCACCGAGTGACCCTTCGCCAGCGCCAGGAACACCTTGAATTCCTTTTCGCTCAGCATGTCGAGAGGATTGCGCTCGCCGTTGACCTGCTGCACCGCCATCTGCTGGGCGATTTCCGGTTCCAGGAAGGTCTTGCCCTGGTGCACCTGCCGGATCGCCTGCATCAAGGCTTCCGCTGCACTGCGCTTGGTGAGGTAACCGGCAGCGCCGGCTTTCAGAACGCGGCGCGCATGCATCGCATCCTCATGCGCGGACAACACCAGAATGCGCGCTGCCGGCTCACGCGCCAGGATGCGGTCGATTGCCTCCAGGCCGCCTATCCCCGGCATCGAGATGTCCATGACCACCACATCCGGCCTGACTTCCGGGAATTTGCGACAGGCGTCCTCGCCACTTTCGGCTTCGGCAACCACCTTGATGTCGGGAGATCCCTCCAGAAGAAGCCTGAATCCCATGCGCACGACCGCATGATCGTCCACCAGCATTACGCCGATTGCACCGCCTGCTCCACTGCTGTTCAACCTGACTCCTCCGGCTACGCCGCTTCCACACCGTCGGTCGCCATGGTGGCGGCACTGACCGGGATGACGGCGGTCACCGTCACGCCCTCGCCCGGCCGGTTATCGATCTCAAACACCCCATCGAACGCCTGCACGCGCTCGCGCATTCCCATCAATCCGAAGCGTGTGGCTTCGCTTTCATCGCGCTGGGCGATGCCTTTGCCGTTGTCGCGCACTGTCACCCTCACGACGTCGCCGCGCACGGCATCGCGTTCGCGCGCAATCAGGATGTCCGCGCGCGTTGCGGCGGCATGGCGGATTACGTTGGTCAGGCATTCCTGGACGATGCGGTAGATCGTGATGTTGACGGTTTCGCCCAGTCCCTCCAGTTCGCCCTCGAGCCTGAGCTCACAGGCGATGCCCTTATGTCTTTCCCGCCACACCGCCACGGTCTCCTTGAGCGTCGCGCTCAGTCCCAGGTTATCCAGCGCCGTGGGCCGCAGCTGGCGGATGATCCCGTGCACCACATCGTAGATGTGCGCGGCCACGGAAACGATGGTCTGCGCATTGCCGTGGATCTCGGGCGCGTTTTCGCGAGTGCGGTTGGAAATCGCCGTACCGATGGTCTTGATCGCCGTTACGCACTGGCCGAGCTCGTCGTGCAGTTCGCGCGCAATCGATCGGCGTTCCTCCTCCAGCCGATTCTGGATCAACTGCGTGAGTTTGCGGTTCTGCTCCAGCTCGCGTTCGGCCCGCTGCACCAGTTTGTGCTCGGTGATGTCGCGCATGCTGCAGATTTCACCGATCACTTCATCGCTCACCGGGTCCACCAGCGGCGCCGCCGTCAGCGCGACATCAACCACCCGGCCGTCCTTGGTCCGGCGCTGTGTTTCCACCATTTCGATGAGTTGACGCTGCATGACCGCATCGAGGTTGTCCTGGATTTCACCCTGGCGTTCCGGCGGGGCCAGCAGAGTGGCGGAACGGCCGACGATTTCATCGTCGCGATAGCCGAACATGCGGCCCGCCGCCGGGTTCCAGAACGAAATCCGGCCTTCGAGGTCATGGATGATGATGGCGTCGCTGGATTGCTTGGTGACCAGCGCCAGCCGCTGGTTTTCCGCGAGGCTTTCCTCGAGATTCTCCGCCATGCGATTGAAGGTGTGGCTGATCGCGTCGAATTCGGGGAGTTCGAATTTCGGCAACCGCGTGTCGAAGCGGCCTTTCTCCATTTCAGACAAACCGCCGAGAATCTTGCCGATGGGCCGCAGCGACCGGCCCAGCAGCCAGAACACCAGTGCGTTGACCAGCACGAAAAATCCCACCACCAGCCAGAAGAAATTCTTCAGGTCGTCCCAGGCATCGAGGATGGATCGCGAAGGGTCCGACGTGATGACCACCGCGCCGTTCGGGAGATTGAGCCGGAACTCGCCGATCTTCGGATCCGCCAGCCGGTGAAACCAGTCCGGTGCCCACCTCCCTTGTTTATACAGGGATGGCGGCGAGGTGTAGATCAACTGGTCATTTTCGTCGTACATCTTGATTTCGTTGGCACGTACGCGGCCGACGTGGCGCAGGAACGCCAGCAACGCCTGGTTGTGCGGCCCGCTTTGCGCGGTAGCCCGGGTGTTGGCGATCACGGTTTCCATCAATTGCACGGTGACCTTGGTACCCGCCTCGATCTCTTCCCGGATGGAGCGGCGCGTTTCCTCAATCAGAACGTCGGATGCGGCCAAGGCGAAAATCACAATGACCAGCGTAATCACGAAATTGATGCGGAAGCGCAGGCCGAATTTCTTGATCATCGGGAGCCACCCAACAGATCGCGCATGCGCACGGTCGCCGCGCACAGTTGCGCTGCGATCGCCGGCTGCAATGCGGAGTGGCCGCCGTTGGGTACCAGACGCAGGTCCGCGCCCGCCAGTCGCCGCGCCACCTCAAATGCACTGATTGGTGGGCACACCATGTCCATTCTGCCCTGCACCAGGGTTATTGGTATGTTGCCGATCCGCCACAGATCATCAAGCAGCTGGTTGGGCCGCAGAAAACACTGGTGAGCCAGGAAATGGAGCTGGATTCTGGCCCCTGCCAGCAATTCCTCTGCCGTCGCAACGTTGCGGCCGCCGTTACTCCCATTTGACAACTCCCCGATCGCCATTACACAGGCTTCATAGTCGCACCAGCGCCGCGCCGCCGCCAGCGCGACCGTTGTATCGGGGTGATCGATGAGTTGCCGATAGTGCTCGATTATGGACTCGCCTGCATCCGCGGCAAAATCCGCCCAGGCCTCGGGGACGAAGCGCCGAATCCCCGAAACATACCACTCGACTTCCGCGGCGCCACCGAGAAACACGCCGCGCAACACCATCCCGGCAACCCGATCCGCGTAAGCGATTGCATAGGCCAGGCACAGCGTACTTCCCCACGAGCCTCCGAACAGCAGCCATCGATCCACGCCCAGATGATGGCGCAAGTGCTCGATGTCGGTCACGAGGTGCGCGGTGGTGTTTTCGAAAATCGAACCCGCGGGCGTACTCTGCCCGCAACCACGCTGGTCGAACAGCACGATGCGGTAAAAGGCAGGGTCGAAGAAACGGCGATGCGCGGGGCGCGACCGGCTTCCCGGCCCACCGTGGACGAACAACACGGGAAATCCCCCCGGATTGCCGCTTTCCTCGAAATAGACGCGATGACCGCCACCGACATCGAGCCAAGCCTTGCGGTAGGGTTCGATTGCAGGATAGAGGGCTTCGCCGCTGGCTTGGTTTTGATCAACGACCATGCCCGGCGAACGAAAAAATCAGGATTCTTGCAGTTTGAAGACGATCGGCACGGTCACCGTCAGTTCGCGGCCGCGCAGGTTCTGCGGCGCCTGCGGCAGGGGCGAGGCCCTGCGCACCATGTTAAGCGCTTCTTCGTCCAGAACCGATCGCCCGCTGCTCTTGCCCAGTGTAATGCTGGTAACTTTGCCATCCGCGGCAATCTGCAGAAGCACTTCCGCCGTGCCCTCCCAGCCACGCCGTTGCGCCAGCGGCGGATACTTCTGATAGCGCTTGATTTCCCTTGAGATCGACTGGCCGAATGTCAGCAACAAGTGCGGCTCCACCGGCGACACACTCGGTTCCTTCTTCAGCGCCACCGGCTGCGGAGGTGCGGGGGGCGGCACCGGCGCGGCCACCGGCGTGGGCGGCTGGACCGGCGGCGTCACCGGCTCGATCCGCGGCTGGGCAACCGGTACCGGGGGCGGCTCCACCCGCGCAACCGGCGGCGGCTGGACCGGCGGCGTCACCGGCTCGATCCTGGGTTCGGGTTCGATCTTGGTCTCGATTCGAGCCTCGGGCTGCGGTTCCGGTTCTGGCACCACCATGGGCTCGGGGCGTGGCTCGGGACGCGGCAACGGCGGCACGATTTCCGCGCGCGGAATCGGCGGCGGCTCGATCTGCGGTTCCGGTCGAACCACCGTTTCCTCGACCGTTCGCTGCGGCGGTGGCGGGGTCGTTAGAGACGCGGGCGGCACCACTTCCCGCAACGGCATCGGCCGCACCTGCGGCTGCTCGGGGAGGACGATCTCGACATTGAGCACCTTGGGCGGCTCGATCACCACCGCACGAAAGCCGGGGACGAGCGCGATCAGCGCCGCGTGGATAAGCAGCGACGCCACGAACGCAACCTTGAATGGTCGCTCGCGGTACCAATCGGTCATCGGCGAGGGGTAATAAAACCCTCTGTCGAACGCGGCGTCAGACATGCCCGAAGCGTAGTGCAAGGCCTTGAGACAAGTAAAGTTTCGCCGCAAAACTCATGAAAATCATGAGAATCAAATGGTGATTTTCGTGTGCGGGTGTCGCGCCGCCTATGCGGACAATGCTCATGAACTCATTGGATGCAGGTTCGCGCAGCAATCGGTGGCGCGGCCGGTGTCGATGATTCGGCAACGAGCGGGCCAGGCCCGCGATCTTTGATCTCAACTTCTGGAGAAGCCTATGTGGAGCAAGCCTGAGTACACCGAAATGCGTTTCGGCTTTGAAGTCACGATGTATATTGCCAGCCGCTGAACTGGGTTGGGCTTGGACGAAAGCCCCTTCGCGGGGCTTTCGTTTTTATGCAGGCAACAAAACCATATTGACCAAAAATGCGAATAAGGGTTCTCGGTGCCGGTGCCGGCGGAGGATTTCCGCAGTGGAACTGCAATTGCCGCCTGTGCGACGGCGTTCGCAAGGGCAGCGTCCGGGCCAAGGCGCGCACCCAGTCCTCCATCGCCGTCAGTGCCGACAACATCAACTGGGTGCTGTTCAACGCTTCGCCGGACGTATTGGCCCAGCTCAAGGCGTTCCCGGAATTGCAGCCGGCACGGGCGATCCGCGACACCGCGATTCGCTCGATCGTGCTGATGGATGCGCAAATCGACCACACCACCGGATTACTGATGCTGCGTGAGGGCAAGCCGCTGGAGATCTACTGCACCGGCATGGCGCGCGAAGACCTGACCACGGGCAACCCGCTTTTCAATGTCCTCGAACATTACTGCGGCGTACACTGGCACCAGGTGCCCACCAAGGCCGGCAACGAGTTCGCGGTAATCGGCGCGGAAGAACTCACTTTTACCGCCGTGCCCCTGAGCAGCAAGGCGCCGCCCTATTCGCCGCACCGCGACAACCCGCACGAGGGTGACAACATCGGCATGCGCATCAGGGACAAGCGCTCCGCCAAAGTGCTGTTTTACGCCCCCGGGCTCGGCGCAAACGAACCGCACCTGAGGCCCTTCCTCGAGGAGGCCGACTGCCTGATGGTGGACGGCACGTTCTGGACCGACGACGAGATGATCAAACTCGGTATCTCGAAGAAACACGCGCGCGACATCGGCCACCTGCCACAGTCGGGTCCCGGGGGCATGATCGAGGTGCTCAAACCGCTCAAGGCGTCGCGCAAGATACTGATCCATATCAACAACACCAATCCCATCCTCGACGAAGATTCGAAGGAGTGCAAGGAACTGGGCACCAGCGGCATCGAGGTCGCGTACGACGGAATGGACATAACACTCTGAATAGGAGCGCGCATGGGCGCAGCCGAAAATCTGCCGTGGAGCAAAGAGGAGTTCGAGAGCCAGTTGCGCGCCAAGGGCAAGCGCTACCACATTTATCACCCGTTCCACATCGCGATGAACAGTGGCAAGTGCACCCGCGAGCAGGTGCAAGGCTGGGTCTATAACCGCTTTTACTACCAGGTCAGCATCCCGATCAAGGACGCAGCTATTCTGTCCAACATGCCGGACCGCGAACATCGCCGCAAGTGGATCCAGCGCATCATCGACCACGACGGCGTCGAGGGACAGGAAGGCGGCATCGAGGCGTGGCTGCGCCTGGGCGAGGCATGCGGGTTGAAACGCGAAGAGATCACTTCGCACAAGCACCTGCTGCCCGGCGTGCGTTTCGCGGTGGATGCCTATGTCAACTTTGCCCGGCGCGCACCCTGGCAGGAGGCCGCGTGTTCGTCGCTCACTGAACTGTTTGCTCCAGAGATCCACAAAAAACGGCTGGAGAACTGGCCGCAGCACTACCCGTGGATCGAACCCGAGGGCTATTCCTACTTCCGCAAGCGCCTGTCGGAAGCGCGCCGCGACGTCGAGCACGGACTCAAGATCACGCTCGATTATTTCAAGACCCGCGACGAGCAGGAAAGGGCGCTGGGTATCCTGCAGTTCAAGCTCGACGTGCTGTGGAGCATGCTCGACTCGATGCAGATCAACTACGGAATCGGCGAAACCCGGTATGTCTGACGCCGCGTCATTCACGGACGATACCGTGTTCGAACTGCAGCGCCACTTCCGCTTCCAGTGGGAGCCGGCACAACAGGGCTTCGTCCTGCTTTATCCGGAAGGCATGGTCAAGCTGCCGGGCAGCTCCGGAGAAATCATGAAGCGAATCGACGGCAAATCCAGCGTGCGCGACATCGTCGAGGATTTGCAAAACACCTTTCCCGGTGCGGACTTGAGAGGGGACGCCATCGGATTTCTGGAGCATGTACATGGAAAAGGCTGGATCCGTCCCAAGCAAACCGGGTAACCCGCTCTGGCTGCTGGCGGAGATCACGTACAAGTGCCCGCTGCACTGCGTGTTCTGCTACAACCCGGTGGACTACACGACCTACGGCCAGGAGCTGTCGACCGAGGACTGGTTGCGCGTGCTGCGCCAGGGCCGCGAGATCGGCGCAACGCAGTTGGGCTTTTCCGGCGGCGAGCCGCTGGTACGCGACGACCTCGAGATCATGGTCGCGGAAGCGCGCAAGCTCGGCTATTACTCCAACCTGATCACCTCCGGCGTGGGGCTCAATGAAAAGCGTATCAGCGCTTTCAAGGAAGGCGGCCTGGATCACATCCAGCTGTCGTTCCAGGACTCGACCAAGGAGCTGAACGACTTTCTGTCGAGTACCCGCACTTTCGATCTCAAGCAGAAAGTGGCGAAACTGATCAAGAAATACGAGTACCCGATGGTGCTGAACTGCGTGCTGCACCGGCACAACATCGACCATGTCCAGCAGATCCTGGAAATGGCCGAGTCGATGCAGGCGGAGTACGTGGAACTCGCCAACACCCAGTACTATGGCTGGGCCTACGTGAACCGGGATCAACTGCTTCCGACCCGCGACCAGTTGCGGCGGGCCGAGGAAGTCACGAATAAATTCCGCGAACGCGTCGGCAAGAGCATGCGGATTTTCTTCGTGGTTCCCGATTACTACGAAAACCGCCCGAAAGCGTGCATGAACGGCTGGGGGGCGGTTTTCCTCACCATCACCGCCGACGGCGTGGCGCTGCCTTGCCACGAAGCACGCCAACTACCCGGCCTCACCTTCCCCAACGTGCGCGACCACGACTTGCGCTCGATCTGGTACGACTCGCCCGGCTTCAACGCCTACCGTGGCGATGCGTGGATGAAGGAGCCGTGCCGCACCTGTCCGGAGAAGGTCAAGGATTTCGGCGGCTGCCGCTGCCAGGCCTACATGCTCACCGGCGATGCCACCAACGCCGACCCGGTATGCGACTTGTCCCCTCATCATCGTCTGGTGACCGACGCAGTGGACAAGGCGCAGAAACCGGCGCCCGCCGTCGGGGTCAAGCCGATCCTGTTCCGCGACGACAAGAATTCGCGCGCCTTGAGCAATACACCGGCCTAGCGTCCTGTCCCGTTAATTCGCGCCTGAAAACCCGGCGAGAATCGGCGCCATGCCGTGTTACGAGTCCTCGCCGTGGTGCCCGCCACTGTCAAGGACTCGCGCCTTGCCTGACGCCGATTTCGCGGGTTTTCCGATCGATCGGGGTTTACTGTCAAATCCATTATGGAACTGGCTTCCAAGGATCGTGAGTTATCCCACGAATTAGCGGG
>JAXIOX010000142.1:0-6435 GCA_045403275.1 Burkholderiales bacterium
TCGTGGAGGTTGGCGAATCGCTCGATTTTCTGGCGGTCAAAGCCTGCTTCGACGGCAAGACTCCTGGCACGCTGATCGCCGAAACCAGTGGCGCAAAGACTTTTCTCGAAGACGTGCGTCTTCTGTCCGCCGGACCGTTACCACCGCAGGGCGACGAAGTCATCGCGCTCGACGGGGCCCCGGACAATGCCTGCGTCGACTACCGCGTCAAACTGCGTCCGACGACCAGCGCTGCCCAGACCGGCGGCCCCGAGACGCGCCGTATCGGTCGTGACCTGCTCACTTCGGTAGGCAACTGGTTGTGGCGCCCTGGTGAGCTGGAGGACGGCGCCGACGTCGAGCTGTCGTTTGTTCTTCCGGCCGGCGTCGCCGTATCAACGCCATGGGAGCGTGGGGCGGCCGACGCGGCCAAACCGACTTTCCGACTCGGTCCGACGCCTTACAACTGGCCGGCCGTTGCCGCGTTCGGGCGATTCGTGGAAAAGGAGATTGTCGTGCCGGGCGCGCTGCTGCGTCTGGTAATTCTCGGCGGCTTGTCGCCAACGCAACAGGCTCGCGCCGAGCAGTGGGTAAGGGGCGCCGCGCACAACGTGACCACGCTGTACGGACGCTTTCCGGTCGAGTCGGTGCAGGTGATCGTGGCGCCGACGCCGCGCGGGCGCGGGCCGGTGCCGTGGGCTTACGTTTCACGCGGCGGCGGCGCGGGCGTGCACCTGTTCATCGACCCCGCCCGGGCGCCGGAAGAATTCGATCGCGATTGGAGCCTTACCCACGAGATGTCGCATCTGTTCCTGCCGTATGTCGGCGCACGCGACGCCTGGCTGTTTGAAGGATTGCCGACCTATCTGCAGAACGTGCTGATGGTGCGCGGCGGTGCGATCGAACCGCAGGAAGGCTGGAGCCGCCTGATCGTCGGATTCCAGCGCGGTGCCCGTGCCGGGGCGGGCCTGAGTCTGGCGCAGGCGAGCGAACGCATCGCCGTCCGCGGCAACTATCTGCGGGTGTACTGGGCGGGCGCGGCCATGATGCTCGATGCCGACCTGCGGCTGCGCGAAATTACCCAGGGCCGACATTCGCTCGATACCGCGCTTGCGGGCCTTGCCGAGTGCTGCCTCGCGCCGGAGCGGCGCTGGGGCGCGGACGAGCTGATTGCCACGCTGGACCGCATTACCGGCACCACGGTATTCGGCGACGTGATGCGCGAGCAGTTCGCAAGCGACGATTTTCCGGATTTCAAGCGCGTATTGGTGCGTGCCGGAGTAAGCGTCAAGGATGGCGAGGTTGTTCTCGACCCCGCCGCCCGCGGCGCGCCGTGGCGGGATGCCTTGATGCGCCCGCTCGCGGCTGTGCCTCGCTGACGACCAATACTGAAGCGCTCACCGCAGAGGACGCAAAGGACGCGGAGGAAGGGCAAGAGCAAAAAAGTATTCGAAAGTTGAAACCCGGTACCGGTGTTTACTTGGGCGACGGGCCTGCTTCTAACTCCCACATGTTCTTCCTCGTCTTGGTTTTCCTCTGCGTTCTCCGCGTCCTCCGCGGTGAGAGTGTGGCTCTGGATCTTCACGTTGCCCTTCAACTGGCGGGATTCCGTTACCATGAGCACTTTTTTCGCAGCCCCCCGGCATCGGAACCGCCATGAATGCTGGCGAAATCTGTTTTCTGCCTGCCCATGAACTGGTGCGTTGTATTCGTGCGCGTGAACTGTCCGCGCTGGAGGTCATGGACGCACACCTGGCGCAGACGCAGAGAGTGAATCCGGCAGTCAATGCGATCGTCACTTACCATCCCGAACTGGCGCGCAGCGGCGCGCAGGCTGTGGATGCGGCGCTTGCCCGCGGCGACGATCCCGGGCCGCTCGCGGGGCTACCGGTGGCGCACAAGGACCTTGCGGTGACCAAGGGCATGCGCACTACGTTTGGATCGCCGATGTATCGCGATTTTGTGCCCGAGGTGGACGCAATCATCGTCGAACGGCTGAAGCGGGCCGGCGCGGTCACATTCGGCAAGACCAACACGCCGGAGTTCGGCGCCGGTTCGCAGACATTCAATACGGTGTTCGGCGCCACCAGGAATCCCTACGATCTTTCCAAGACCTGCGGCGGCAGCAGCGGCGGTGCGGCCGTGGCTTTGGCCTGCGGGATGGCTCCAATCGCGGATGGCTCGGACTTGGGCGGATCGCTGCGCAACCCCGCGAGCTTCTGCAACGTCGTCGGCATGCGCCCCTCGGCCGGGCGCGTGCCGCATTGGCCGAGCTTCTCGGCCTGGTTTCCGTTGTCGGTAGTCGGGCCGATGGCGCGCACGGTGCAGGACGCGGCGTTGATGCTTTCAGCCATTTCCGGTCCCGATCCGCGTTCGCCGATCTCGCTGCAGGAACCGGGGTTGTCGTTTGCGCGGCCGCTGGCGCGTGACTTCAAGGGCACGCGCATTGCCTGGAGCGCGGACCTGGGCGGTCTGCCGGTGGAGCCGGAGGTGGCCGAGGCGTTGAAGGCGCAACGCCGGGCCTTTGCCGAACTCGGCTGCGTGGTCGAAGACGCCACGCCGGACCTGCGCGATGCCGACGAGATCTTCCGGGTGATGCGCGCCTGGAATTTCGAGCTTTCCTACGGACGTCTGCTGCAATCCAAGCGCGGTCTGATGAAGGACACCTTAATCTGGAACATCGAGGAAGGCGCGCGGCTCACCGGCCCGCAGGTGGGCGCCGCGGAGTTCAAACGCACCCAACTGTTCCACCGCATGCGCGAGTTCATGGACCATTACGACTTTCTGGTCGCACCGGTGGCACAGGTGCTGCCCTTCGACGTCAACGTGCCCTACGTGACCGAAATCAATGGCATAAGTATGGAAAGTTACATCGACTGGATGCGCTCGTGCTATTACATTACCGTGACCGGCTCGCCGGCAATATCGGTCCCGTGCGGCTTCAGCCGCGCCGGCCTGCCGGTCGGCCTGCAGATCGTCGGCCGCCATCGGGACGATTTTGGCGTGTTGCAGATTGCCCACGCGTTCGAACAGGCGACCGGGTTCTGGAAACGCAGGCCGGCGGTTGCGCAATCCTGAATGATTTTCTTTCCAAAGAGCGACCGATGATTCCTGGTTTCAGTGCTATTCGAATCCTGTGCGCTGTGCCGGCGTTCCTGGCTGCGATCTTGTGCGCCTTCGCGCTGGCGCAGGACCCCTCCCCGCCTTCCAGGGGTCGAGTCTATCTGCGCGACATCGAGGGCATCTGGGTCAATGAGCAGTATGTAAAAGTGTTGACCGCGCTTCGGTCCCCGCATGCGGCGGCGAAGAAGACGCCGCCGGTGGTGATCGCCATCATGCGCGAGGGCCGGGCAATTCCGATCGTCGTTACCGATTTCAACAAGGCCTCGGTACAGACGGTGCTCGACATCGAACCTGACGCGAAGCCCGGGAGCTATCGGCTGGTGGTTGGGGCGAGCGACCGGCCCATGACCAGCGAGGAAGTCAAGTACGTTTACTTCCAGGGGACCAAGAATGCGCAGGGCAGGTTCGACCGGCTGCGCTTTGCGGAGATCTTCCTGATGAACGGCAGGTGGGCGGACTACATCCTGCTTCCCGGCGAGATCAGCCCTTATCTCAACCGGCTGGTCCTCGCCGGCCGCTACAAGGACGAGCAAGGCCGGGGCTGGGAGTTCAACGAATCCGGTGAAGCGCGCTGGCCGGACCAAAACTTCGTCTATGAGCTGTCGCTGAATGATCCGGGAGCGGGCTGCGAGTATATGCAGACTGAGGACCTCAAAGAGGGCGCCGACAACAAACGCTTCGGATACGCCTGGAAAAACGGCAAGCTTTCGATTTACCCGGCGCGGAAGGCGAATAAGAAGGTACGCTGCGAATCTAGGCCGCTCGCCGTGCTTACGCCGCAATAGGGAGGCAAGGATGATGCTGACCGCGTTCCGTTCACAACGAAACCAATGAAAAAGGGGGAAATCATGAAACGGTTAATGGCTCTGCTGTTTGGTTGTGCGATTTTCGGTATCGGCGCCGCCGGGATGGCGGTTGCGGAAGAATGCGGCGGCCCGGTAACGGCGGATGAAGCGCTGGCGGCGGAGGATGACCGTTACGAGGCGCAGACCGCCAACGACTTCGCGGCTATGGAAAGGCTGTTCGGCAACGACCTGGTGTATATCCACTCCTCGTCCGTGGTGGACAACAAGGCGACGTACATCGACTCCATGCGTTCCGGCACGGTCAAGTACCGGACCATGCGACGCAGCGGCGTGACGGTTCGCACTTACGGCTGCATCGCCATCCTCTCCGGCCAGGCCAACTTCGACGTCACGGTGAAAGGCCAGGATCTGTCCGTGGAACTGCGCTTCCATACCGTCTGGGCCAAACGCGACGGCGGACTGCAATTCGTATCCTGGCAGGCCACCCGCGTGCCTGCCCCACAATAGACCCGCTTCACGCTGCTCCGAGGCGCGCGGCGCAATGCCGCGCGCTCTAGCCTGAACCGAAAAAAATGCCGCGAGTCGCGGAAAGGAAGCGCAATCCTGGCGTGCGGGAGGCCCTCGATCAGGTAAAGGCGCTCCTGCAGAAACACCGGATTGTCGAGAGCCTGGTCCATAAGCAGGACATGCCTCGTCGCGAGCTGGTGGAATCGCTCGTCCACAAGCAGAACCTCGCGGAGTTGCAGAAGAAGCTCGAAAAGCTGCACCCCGCCGACGTTGCCTACATCCTCGAAGCACTGCCGCTCGAAGAGCGCTTGGTGGTATGGGACCTGGTCAAGGCCGAGCGCGATGGCGAAATCCTGCTCGAGGTCTCCGACGCGGTGCGGGAAACCCTCATCGCCGACATGGACTCGCAGGAGCTGGTGGCTGCGGCCGAGCAACTCGACACCGACGAGATTGCCGACCTGGTCCAGGACCTGCCGCAGGACGTGGTCGCCGGCGTCTTCCAGACGCTGTCGGTCGAGGAGCGCGAGCAGTTGCGTTCCGCGATGTCCTACCCGGAGGACTCGGTGGGCGCGCTCATGGACTTCGACATGGTGTCGGTGCGCGACGATGTCACGCTGGAGGTGGTGCTACGTTACCTGCGGCGCATGGACGAACTTCCGGACCATACCGACCAGTTGTTCGTGGTGGACCGTGATGAAACCATCAGGGGCGTGCTGCCGATCAACCGCGTGATCGTCACCGATCCGGAGGTCGTGGTGGCGTCGGTTATGAACTCCGAATTCATCTCGTTCGCGCCGGACGACAAAGCGCAGAAGGCCGCACATGCCTTCGAGCGTTACGATCTGGTGTCGGCGCCGGTGGTGGACCAGACAAACCGGGTGGCAGGGCGTGTGACCGTGGACGCGGTGGTGGACTTCATTCGCGAGGAGTCCGAGGCCGAACTCCTCGGCAAGGTGGGTCTGCGCGAAGAGGAGGACATTTTCGCGTCAGTGTGGAAAAGCGCCAAGAACCGCTGGCTGTGGCTGGCGGTCAATCTGTGCACGGCATTCTTCGCCTCGCGCGTGATCGGCGTGTTCGAGGGCACAATCGAGAAACTGGTCGCACTTGCGACGCTCATGCCGATTGTCGCGGGCATAGCCGGCAATTCCGGCAATCAGACCACCACGCTCATCATACGCGCGCTCGCATTGGGGCAGGTGACGCCCGAGAACGCGCGCCGGATGGTCCTCAAGGAACTGGCGATCAGCCTGCTGAACGGCCTGGTCTGGGGAGGTGTGGCGGGGTTGTTTGCGTGGTGGCTCTACAACAACGTCGCCTTGGGCGTCGTGATGACGGGCGCGATGCTCCTGAATCTGCTGGTCGGCGCGCTGGTCGGAATGCTCGTTCCGATGGTGATGCAAAGGATCGGGCGGGACCCCGCGATCGGTTCCAGCGTGCTGCTCACGTTCACAACTGACAGCATGGGATTTTTTATTTTCCTTGGTCTGGCAACCGTCTTCCTGCTCTAGGGAAGCTCTGACCAGGTTCCACATGCGCGACCGAGGCGATTCGGGTCGAGGGCAAGACGGCGAGGACGCCGTGTAGCCGGCCTACATAAGGAGGAGCCGACGCAGAGCGCCCGCTCAGGGCGGAGCAGGTTCCAAGCGTCGTGTGCTTGGATGCGACCCCAGAGCGGGATGCATCGTGCCGAATATGCGCGTGCTTGTGCGTGCCTCCGCGGTCACATCCCCAGAGGGGCCCCTGTTCCGCGCTGCGGCACGCGGCCCGAATCGCCCGGTCCCTCGAAAGTGTGGAAATTTCATTGGGTTGTGCCAGGTGCGGCGCCTGCGTTGTTACGCTCTTTGTTGGGGCTTCAGCCGCACCTGCGGAGCGCGAGCGCGCAGGCGGAGCAGGTTCCGCCGGCCTTGGCCGGTGGATGCGACCCGGAGTCGCTCGCATTGCACGCCGGTCATGTGCGCTCGATGGGACGCCTGCGCGGTCACATCCCCAGAGGGGCCCCTGTTCCGCGCTCCGGCGTCCC
>JAXIOX010000209.1:0-8698 GCA_045403275.1 Burkholderiales bacterium
CCAGCTGAGCTACGTCCCCATCATTACCTGAGCAAAACTCCATGCGCCAGAATCAGGGCGATATTATACTGGAATCAAATTCAGGAAAAACGACTTCCCACCCCATGAAAATCGAGCCGCCGCTGGGCTACGAACAGATCACGCCGCTGCGAAAGAACCACAAGGTGGTCCTGCCGCGCATGGGGGAAGAGACACCCGAAGTCTTCCACCGGCTGCACGCGATGCCGATCAGCCTGGCCGAATTCGGACCGGCCAGCCGCGATTATCCAATCGTCTTCGTCAGCGCCGATGAAGGCAAGACTTTCAACGCGGTTGCCGTACTCGGACTGCAATCCATGCAGAATCTTTTTATTCTCACCGACGGCACTTGGGACCGCCGAGTCTATCTGCCCGCTTATGTGCGACGCTACCCTTTTTGCATGGCCAAGGTGACACTGGACGGCGATACGCAGATGGAACGCGTCGTGTGCGTGGAAGAGAGCGCCGTTCAGGACGGCGGCGAGCCGCTGTACGACGAAGCCGGCAACACGCTGCCGCAATGGAGCGCGCTGGAAAAGCTGATCTTCGACTACGAGAGCGACCTCCTGCGCGCGGAGGAGTTATGCAAACTGCTGGCGGGGTTTGAATTGCTGGAGCCGTTCACGATGAAGGCGGAGGTAGAAGGTTTCACCATGCAGCTGGACGGCATGCACCGCGTCGCGAAAAATGCGCTCGAATCACTGGCAGAAGACAAACTGCGCGACCTGCTCGTCGCAGGCGTGCTGGAAAAAATATACTCGCACCTGCTGTCGCTGGACAACTTCCGGCGCCTGCTCAACCGCCGCAGCTTCTTTGCGGTTAGGCCGCCGGCCAAACAGCGCGATCTTCACTAGCCAGGCCTGCGTCGGTTGGACCACGCAAGCAGCACGATGCCGCCGAGCACCATCGGCAGGGTCAGCCACTGGCCCATCGACAATCCCAGCGCGAGCAGCCCCAGGAAACCGTCCGGCTCGCGCGTGAACTCGACCAGGAATCGCAGCGTTCCGTAACCGATCAGGAACGCCCCGGACACCGCGCCGACCGGTCGCCAGCGCCTGGAAAACCACCACAGCAGCGCAAACAGCACCAGGCCCTCGAGAATGAATTCGTAGAGCTGCGACGGATGGCGTGGCAGGTTGTCCACATTCGGAAAAACCATCGCCCAGGGAACATTGGCGGGCCGTCCCCACAATTCCGCATTGATGAAGTTGCCGATCCTTCCGGCGCCCAGTCCGGGCGGAATCAGCGGCGCGATGAAGTCGGTCACGGCCAGCCAGTTCTTGTGGCGCGAGCGCGCGAACCACAGCATCGCCACCAGCACGCCCAGGAAACCGCCGTGGAAGGACATGCCGCCTTCCCACAGGAAGAGGATCCGCACCGGATCGTACAGATACTCGGAAAACTTGTAGAACAGGACGTAACCGAGCCGCCCGCCCAGCACCGCACCCAGCACGCCGAGGAACAGGATGTCGTCGAGATCGCGGTTGGTCCAGCCCAGCCGCGGTTGGGTTTTGATGCGGTACCGTCCGAGCACCAGCACGATGACGAAGGCCAGCAGGTACATCAGCCCGTACCAGCGCACCGACAGCGGACCGAGATGGAGGGCTACGGGATCGAACTGCGGATGGATGAGCATGATGGCGCCGGGGAAATTGGCAAATTATACGTTAGCGCAAATTCCCGCCATTAATGGCAAGGCCACCACGAAATCTTCACCACGAAGACACGAAGGCACGAAGAAAAGCAAAAACCAGTGGCCGAGAATGCGCGTCGCTGCGACAGTAGCATGCTACCTGCCCATTTAGGGCCGACAGACAACCAGCATTCACGTTCTTCCCTTTGCACCGATTCTCTTGTTCCGGTTTTCTTCGTGTCTTCGTGCCTTCATGGTGAGAAGTTGGGTTTTGCCCGGGCAGAATTTCAGGGAACCTCCACGAAATACATGCGCTCCATGATGATGCCGGCGCGCCGCCCCAGCAACGGGGTATAGCGCACCTGGTCGTAATAGCGCGGCTTCGGCACCATTGCGGCAAGCCACGCCGCCTGCTCGGCGTCTAGTGAGGTCGCGCTGGTGTCGAAGTAGTAGCGTGCCGCGGCTTCGGCGCCGAAAACTCCGTTTCCCCACTCGATGACGTTGAGATAGATCTCGAAAATGCGACGCTTCGTCATCACTTTCTCGATGATGACGGTTATCAGCGCTTCCTGCGCCTTGCGCCACGGCGTGCGCTTGCCGGACAGAAACAGGTTCTTGGCCAGTTGCTGGCTGATGGTCGAACCCCCGGCAACGACTTTTCCCTGGATGATGTTTTTTTCGTAGGCTTTCTGGATCGCCTCCCAGTCGAAGCCGTCGTGGTCGAGAAACTTGGCATCCTCGGCCGCGATCAGCGCGCGCTTGAGATTGATCGAGATGCGCTCGTAGGGCACCCATTCATGGTGCAGCACCGCCCCGGGGTTGTCCTCCTGCAGGACTTCCAGCCGTCTTTCCATGAACGCGCTGGTGGAGGGAGTGAACCAGACCCGCCAGACCACGTGGCCGAAGATCCAGAACTGGTAGACGACGATCGCGGCGAGCACGAGGGCGACGCTCCGCCAGGCCCAGCGCAGCAGGTGCTTCATTGGTTTCGCAGCTGTTCGAGGACTGGAAGGGGTGCGGGGCGCGCGCCGCGCCACAGGAAGAACGACTCGGCGGCCTGCTCGACCAGCATGCCGAGACCGTCGGCAAGGCGCGCTGCGCCCTGCGACTGCGCAAACGCAAGAAAAGGCGTGAGTCCCCTGCCGTACATCATTTCATAGGCAAGCGAGCCATCCGCGAACACTCCCGTCGGCAGCGGCGGCAATTCGCCCTGCAGGCTGCTGGACGTGGCGTTGATCACCAGATCGAAGTGATGTCCCGCCAGTTCGTCGTAACGCAATCCCGACAATACCGAGGAGGCCGCCGACGGATGGTAGCGAAATGCCTCGGCGAGCTGAAGTGCTTTTTCGACCGTGCGATTTGCAATGGCAAGTATTGACGGCTGCTGCGCCAGCAGCGGCTGCAGCGCGCCCCGTGCCGCGCCTCCCGCACCCATCAGCAGCACCCGCCGGCCGGCTATGGTGAAGCCGAGATTACCGGTGATGTCGCGGACGAGGCCGGCACCGTCGGTATTGTCGGCGCGGATGCGTCCGCCTTGGAAGTTCAGGAAATTCGCCGCCTGCGCATCCTTGGCGCGCTGCGTTACTTCATCGGCCAGGTCGAAGGCCTCCAGTTTGAAAGGCACGGTCACGTTTGCGCCCTTGCCGCCAGCGGCGCGAAAGCTTTCCACCGTGCGGCGAAAGCCGTCGGGGGGCGCCAGCAGGCGCGTATAGTCGATGTCCTGACCAGTCTGACGCGCAAATGCCGCGTGGATCTGCGGCGATTTGCTGTGGGCAATCGGGTTGCCGATTACCGCGTAGCGGTCCGTCATGGGGAAGCGACGAGTTCGAGGTCGCTGCGGGTAAACATCCAGGTGCGCGAAATGCTCAGAATGTCCCAGTCCTTGCGCACCAAGGCCGGGAAGGGTGGAAACGGTCCGGCAAGTTCGACCACGCGCCTGGCCGCCGTGTCGAGCAGGCGATGTCCGGATGAACGGTCGATCTCGACTTTCTCTACGCTGCCGTCCGCCTTGATGTACACGGTCATCAACAGCGAGCCGTAGATCTTGTGCCGCTTCGCTTCCTCCGGGTAGTTCCGGGTGCCGACCTGCTCGATGCGCCGGCGCCACCTGTCCACGTATTCGGCGTATACGACACCCTCGGTGCGCGACCCGATGGCTTTGCGGCGCGGCAGTTCCTGGTATTCCCTCATCTCCTTTTCGATCCGCGCCTCGAGTTGAGCGATCAAAAGGCGCTGCTGTTGCAGCGCCGGCCCTTCCAGAAGCTCCTGCTGCGCAGCCGTAGGTGCAGGCTGGGTGTCTGTCGCGGTCGACAGCCCGCCTTGAGCGAGGCGCAGCAGCCGCTGCGCTTCCTCCTCGAGTCTTTGCACCTTTTTCGCAGCTAACTGCACTTCCTGGGACGGTTCAAGGTTGCTCACCTTCGGTAGATTGGTGCTCGCCCTGGCTTTTGCCGCGGTATTGCCACCGCCATCCAGGCTGGCCTGGGCCAGCGCATCGGCCTTGAGCGGCTTCGACGATGTCTTCGAGTTAACCAGCACCACGTCGAGCTGAGGAACAAAATTTCTTCCGGCGAAATTCGGAGGCGCGAACGTGATCAGCAGCAAAACGGCGTGGAAGACGATGGAGAACGCCAGCGTGACCGGCAGGATATCGCCGGTGGAGGGCGGCGGGGGGACCGAGAGGCTGGCGGCGAGGCTGCCTCGGGTGTCGAGCGTGCTGATCGAGATTTCCGGCAAATCCGCTGGGCGAAGTAGGGACGCTGCGCCAATTCTAAATAACTGCGAGGCAACTGTCAGCGCGCAATTTCATCCGTCTGCCGTTTGAACTCGCAATGCAGCGTCAGTTCAAGCAGGTCGATGTCGGAAATTGCCAGTTCCACCCGCTTTCCGGGTGCAAGTGGTGGCAACGACGGCACCCGGACGACCAGCGGGATGCGGTCGATTCTTGCCAGTTCCTCCCTGAGCACCTCCGCTCCCGCGGTTGCGAGGCCTTCCTGGATCAGCCAGCGCAGGCACCAGTAGCGCTCCATGTTGCGCTGAAATTCCGCATAGGCTTCGTAAGCCAGCTCGAAGTCCCGCAGGATCACCAGCAGTCGCTCGTCCTTCGGCGGGTAAGGCGGCGCCTCGTGGCGATACAGCGCCAGCAACTGCCGCTGGTTCACCAGGTCCGCGTAACGGCGCAACGGGGAACTCGCCCAGATGTACTGGGAGACGCCCAGCCCCTGATGCGGCGCCGGGAGCGTCGACATCTTCACTTTGCCGTTTCCCTGCGCCCGGTACAGCGCCGGAATCTCGTTAAGCGCGAGCTGCCGACCCCACTCTGTGTTCACCAGGATCATCAGTTCGGAGACGACCTTGTCGATGGGCGATCCGCGCTTGCGCTCGACGATGCTGACCCGGTCGTTGTCGACATAGAAGTTGTAGTCCGCACGCGCGAGTCCCGGCTCTTCTTTTCCGCGGCTGTATTCCAGCCTGGTCGCAAACCGCCACAGCAGTAGCAGTTCGGCGCCGAAACGGCAGTCCACTTGCCCTGCCGTCACCCGCTCCTGGTTGAACTCCTGCTCAAGGGTGTCGTGGCGCAGGTTCGCGGCGATTCTGACCCGTTCGACCGCGCTGCGGTTGCTGACGATTTCCAGTTCGGGCGTCACCTCCACGTACATCGACAGCGCCGGACGATCGCGGCCGTCCGAAAGCGTGTACTGGTCGATCACGGATTCCGGCAGCATGGTGATCTTGTTTCCCGGGAAGTAGACGGTGGAAAGCCGCTTTGCCGCTTCGACATCCAACGGCGATCCGACCTTCAGCCCGAGCGCAGGCGCGGCGATGTGCACGCCGATCTGCCAGTTGCCGTTCGCAAGCCTGGCGACCGAGAACGCATCGTCGATCTCCGTAGTGGTCGCATCGTCGATGCTGAACGCCGCCACGTCCGCGGTTTCCAGCGGGCCGGGATCGGAAGCCGTTAACGCCGCATCGAAGGCGGAGCCCCTGGGAAAGTATTCGAACAGGAAGCGTCCGTAGTGATAGTCGTGGCTGGACGGCAGCGCACCGCATTTTTCCAGCAGTTTCGGAATCGTCAGCCGCGCCTGAACCGCAGCCTGGTCCAGCGCCTTGAACTCGATGGTGCTCCTGTCGGGCCGGTACAGGAGTTCCCTCAACGTCGGCCGGAGTTCCTCCGGCAACTCGAACCGCCCAAGCTGCTCGAGGTAGCGGGATTGCTGCGCCGCCTGCTTATGCTTGCGCTCGATGCTGGCGAGCGCCGACTTCAGCGCATCGGGCGGTGCGGCCTTGTAATGCCCTTTGCGCTTCTTGTAGAAATGCGTCGGGGTAGCGTGCAGCCGCATCAGCAGGCCGGCGCGCTCCTGCACCCCGGGTTCGCGCCCGAAGTACTCGCGCCCCAGCTGCTCGAACGAGAACTCGGCCTCGCCGCAGCATTCCCACAGAAACGCCGGATCGATTTCTGCGGAGATCTTGTTCGCCTCCGCGATGAACTGCGACGGCGCGGGGTGCTCGAAACGGATCAGCACCGCCGCGGCTTTCACCTTGGTGCGCTTGCCGTGCAGAGTTTCGACCTGCAGCGAGGTGTTATTGTCGGCGAGCACGGTGCCGACCTTGAAGCCGCCGTCGTCTTCGAAGAAAACGTTCATGTGCTGCGCCGGTGAAGCGTGAGGAGTGAGGGATGAGGGGCAAAAGCAAGCGCGCGATTATACGGGAAGCGTGTCCCTCATTTGGCGAATTCGAGAACGATATCCAGATAGCCGCCGAATTCCTTGAACCCATGATCGCTGCCCCGCACGATGACCTGCCGGCAGCCGCGGTAGTGATCTACCGCGACGCGCCAGTCGAGCAATTCGTCCCCGGTGGTGTGCATCAGCAGATAGCGGTCCAGCCGGGCCGGCTTCGGCACGTGCAGCTCCGCGAGTTGCGTGAGGTGTTCTTCGGTGAGCACGTACTCCTCGCCCGAGTAAAGATTCCTCTGCGGGCCGAGGTAGGCGCGCAGACCCTCCTGCGGCGTGATCGCTGGATTCACCAGCACAGAGCGCACGCCGGTTTTCTCCGTGAGAGCCGTGGCGTAGAAACCGCCGAGCGAACTGCCGACGAGCGTGACCTCCTCCGTCGGCACGCGCGCAATTTCGCGCTCCAGCAGCGCCATCGCCTGCTTCGGCCAGTGCGGCAACGCCGGGCAGATAGACTCCGCCTCGCGACCGAGCGCAACAAGACGGTCGCGCAACTGATTGGATTTGTGTGATGCGGGGGAACTGTTGAATCCGTGGATATAGACGATCATGACGTTGGCGCAAGCGGGTGCCGCGGTATTGTGCCCGACGGCAAGTGTCCTGTTCCGCTGATTCGTGGGGCAACTGGCAAACCGTGGAAGGCAGACCTAATATCCATTGGGCAACAATCCAACCTCGATCGGAAAACCCGCGAAATCGGCGTCAGGCCAGGCGCGAGTCCTCGACAGTGGCGGGCACCACGGCGAGGATTCGTAACACCGCATGGCGCCGATTCTCGTCGGGTTTTCAGCCGCGAATTAGCGGAACAGGACGCTAGATTACGCACAAAAACACCTGGTGCAGGGGACGTCGGGGCCCGCAATAGCCAGCTATCGTTTGAGCGCTTCCAGAAGCATGGTGTGAATACCGCCGAAGCCGCCGTTGCTCATCACCAGCACGTGGTCGCCCGGCCGGCTGGCTACGGAAATCGCTTCCGTCAGCTTTCCCAGATCGTCGAAGCAGGCCGATTTCGCACCGAGCGGTGCGAGTACTGGCCCGGCATCCCAGCCCAGCCCGTCGGTATAGCAGAACACCAGGTCGGCGCCGGCAAGGCTTCCCGCCAGCGCCTCCTTCATTACGCCCATCTTCATGGTGTTCGAGCGCGGTTCCAGGACGGCAACGATGCGCGCGCCGTTGACCTTGCTGCGCAAACCCGCGATGGTGGATTCGATCGCGGTGGGATGGTGGGCAAAGTCGTCGTATATGGTGATATCGTTGATCGTGCCGCGCACCTCCAGGCGGCGTTTGACGTTCCTGAACTCTGCCAGCGCCGCGATGCCTTTGGTGACCGGCACGCCCGCGTGACGGGCGGCGGCAAGCGCTGCCAGCGCGTTGTGGCGGTTGTGCTCGCCCAGCAGACCCCAGTTCACGGTGCCGCACGGACCGCCCTCGAAGAACACGTCGAAGGCATGCTCATCGCGCGGCCTGGAGATCCAGCCCTCGTCCACGCCGAGCAGTTCAACCTTGCTCCATACGCCGCGGGCCAGGACGCGCTTCATGCTCTGCTCGCGGCCGTTGGCGATGATCAGGCCGTTGCCGGGGATGGTGCGCACCAGATGGTGGAACTGGGTTTCGATCGCCGCCACGTCGGGAAAGATATCGGCGTGATCGAACTCGAGGTTGTTCAGGATCGCGGTGCGCGGCCTGTAGTGGATGAACTTGGAGCGTTTGTCGAAGAACGCGGTGTCGTATTCGTCCGCCTCGATGACAAAGAATGCCGAATCGGTGGCACGCGCGGAAACCTCGAAATTGATCGGCACGCCGCCGATCAGGAATCCCGGATCGAGCCCGGCGTGCTCCAGGATCCACGCCAGCATCGACGCGGTGGTGGTCTTGCCGTGGGTGCCGGCGGCCGCCAGTACCCACTTTCCCAGCAATACGTTCTCGTACAACCACTGCGGCCCGGAAATGAAGGCAAGCCCGCGGTCGAGGATTTCCTCCATCAGCGGATTGCCGCGCGAGACCACGTTGCCGATCACGAACAGGTCCGGCTTGAGTTCGATGTGTTCCGGATCGAAGCCCTCGATCAGTTCGATGCCCTGCGCCTGCAACTGCGTGCTCATCGGCGGATAGACGTTGGCGTCGCAGCCGGTCACTTTGTGCCCCGCCTGCCTGGCGATGACCGCGATCCCGCCCATGAACGTGCCGCAGATGCCTAATATGTGGATATGCATGAAAACCTTTGAGCCACAGAGGACACCCCCCTCACCCCGTCCCTCTCCCCCCACAACCGGGGGGAGGGAGTGACGTCAATGCGCTGATGCGCGATCGCATGGTT